>CAMCBY010000032.1 GCA_945873015.1 Klebsiella pneumoniae | reverse complement strand
TCGCTGGGTTCAGCCGGCTTTCTTCATCCATGCGCACCCACGACAGCGCTGCCTATCACGTTCTGCGAGCGGGCCAGGAAATCTTGTTTGGCCTTGGAACGCGACAGTTTGCCGGACGACGTCCGCGGCAGCGTGCGCGGTGGCACGAGGTCGATATGGCAGGTGATGCCGAAGTGAGTGTTGATGAGCGAGCGCAATTCGTCGATAAGGTTGCGCATCTTGGCCGGATTGGTCTCGCGCGATTCGACCACGATCACAACCTGGTCGGTGCCGGCGTCGTCGGCAAATGAAAACGCCGAAACGTTACCGAAACGCACGCCCGGCAGGCTTTCCGCCACGTACTCCAGATCGTGCGGCCAGATGTTGCGGCCATTGACGATAATGACGTCTTTACGACGTGCGGTGACCACCACGTGGGATCCGACCCGATAGCCAATATCGCCGGTATCGAGCCAGCCGTCCGCAGACAGCACCTCGGCGGTCGCCGTCGGGTTCTGGAAATAACCCTGCATGACGCTCGGGCCACGCAGGCAGATACGGCCGCATTGGTAATCCGGCAGGTCATTGCCGGCGTCGTCACGGATAGCCATTTCGAAGCTGGGCAAAATCTCGCCGCAATCGACAAAGGTCAGAGTCTCTTCCGGCTTGTCGGCCTTGGCCGCCGAGGGGATCTCGACACGACCCTCAGTCGCCATGATTTCCTTATCGACCTTGATCGAACTGATGCCGACGTCCAACTCCGCGAAACTGATCGCGAGCGCACATTCAGCCATTCCATAACAGGCGACAAAAGCGCGCGGGTCGAATTTGGCCGGTTTCAACACATGTGCGAACTGACGCAGCGGTTCCGGATGGATACGCTCGGCGCCGACGCAGGCCACCCGCCACGAACTCAGGTCGTAACGATCCTGATCCGTCAGGCGCAGACGCTTGGCGCACAACGCGTAACCAAACGGCGGGCTGGAAGAGATGGTGCCACGGTTCTGCGAAATGACTTTGAGCCACAGGCGCGGGCGCATGGCAAAGGTTCGCGGGCTCAAATAATCGGCTGAGAGCTGGCTGCCCAGCGGCAGCAACACGAAACCGACCAGACCCATATCGTGATAAAGCGGCAGCCACGCGACCATGCGGTCCTGGCGGGTGATTTTCAAACCATGCACGGCGATGTCGCGCAGGTTGGTCATCACACAATGCTGGGAGATTTCTACGCCGCGCGGGAAACGCGTGCTGCCGGAGGTGTACTGCAGATAGGCGGTCTCATCGGCGCGCAGCGGCTCAAGTTCGCAGTCCAGTTCCGGCAGGAGATCGAATTCATCGGGAGTGCCGGCCTTGACCAGGTTCAGGCGTTCAACGGCCTGGCGCAGGAAACCGACGTGGGATTCGGGGGCAACGGCGATTTCCGCACCGCAGCTATCGAGCATACGTTCAAGCTGTTCGACGTAGGCCTTGCGCGCGCCGAGCTGGAAACCGGCGGGCAGACCCACGGGGATATAACCAGCATATTGGCAGGCAAAGAAAAACCGATGAAACATCGGTTCGGTCTCCGCCACGATGGCGACTCGTGCGCCGCGCTTGCAGCCCAGTCCACGCAGACGGCGCGCCAGGGCTTTTGCTTCGATGCGCAACTCCGCGTAGCTCAGAACGGCGAACAGTTCACCCCGTCCATCGTAGAAGTTGTATCCAGCCTCGCCTTGGGCGGCATATTCGAGCGCATCGACCAGGGTCGCGAAGTCGGCGTTGCGCAGCGGTAATATGTTGTTGATTATCGTGGCTTTCATCATGATTCGAGTTGAATTGTACGGACTGAATCGACAAACCCGAGCGAGACTGGGTTGTCCCCCCTGACGCAGCGGAAGAGATTATAACCGGTTCGTAACATTAGTGAGATAGTTAAATTAAACCCGCTAAATCTAGACAGATTGCCACGGTCCGGCGTCGCTCTCCCCAGAACGATGCGCGTGGCAAGTTTTTCAGTGCTGCTTCCCCCATTCCGGGGCCGATTTTGCCCCCTAGTTAACACTTCTTGCAACGCGTTTGTCATGGTCGAAGGCGCAAGGACCACCCAGAGACGGTCCTTGAGGAGTAATAAAGGCGGGCTTTGCGGCCTCTCTGCGGCGCGCAACGGCGCCGCAGAGAGGCCTGATCGAAAGGGTGTAAGGCAGTGCGGCTAGCGGTCAGAGACTCACTCAAATACGCCGTGCAGTCGCCAACGTTGTTCGCCATCGAGTTCCTTGTAGACCCATAGCCGGCTGCCACGGGTCGTTTTAGCAATGAAATAGTCCCGTGCCAGACCCCGCTCATCCCACCATCCGGTGTCGATACGTTCGCGGGCGGGTACCAGTCGCAGCGGGCCGTCGAGTTGGGGAATGCCATGTTGGGTAGATAGAGTGACGGGCTCTTTGACCAACCACACAGGTCGGGTGTTCAAGCCATCGGAAAAAA
This sequence comes from Klebsiella pneumoniae, assembly GCA_945873015.1. GTDB lineage: Bacteria > Pseudomonadota > Gammaproteobacteria > JADJYF01. Next base: position 13,550 of record CAMCBY010000032.1, on the reverse strand, counting down.
GGGTCTTCATCCCTCCCCTGCGCGCTGGTTCATCATTCTCTCGCCAGCGCCAGGCAACTTCCGGACGATGATCAGGTTGCAACTCCATGGCCCGCAAAGCCTGTGAGCCGCAACGAGAGCGCAAGCGATCAATAAAACTTGCATAGGCCTCGCCCTGAGCCTGGTGGCGTACACCGAACAGATCGGCACCGATGGCCGGATTGCCCTGCACCAGTTCATCGACTTTGAGTTCCAGCGCGGTGACCGGCTCTTTAAGCGTCATGCGCATCAGCGTCTCGCGCAGCAATAACAGCATGTGGTCATGGTCACGGGTCGGATGAGTGAGGCCGATATCGAAGCGCTCTTCATAACGTGCGTCGTTACTCAAGCGCCAGTGCAGACGGCGCGTCATGGCCCCGTGGGCACGCAGATACCCTTGCAATTCGAGTAGTAAGCGCTCGGCGGCGGTCACCAGCGTCTGGGCATTGCGCACTTCCCAGGGCAATTCGACCGATGCCTCGAACCGCTCAGGGGCGGCCAGGGCGGCACGGGGGTCGCGGGTCTGCCCGTACAGCCTGTCGAAAGTATCCAGCAGCGCCGGCGACAAGCGCCGCGCCAGATCGGCCCGCGACAAGCGCCGGCATTCGCCGAGGGTGCGCACGCCGATGCTCTCCAAAGCCTCCTGCTCGGCTGCCGACAGACGCAGCACTTCCAGCGGCAGACCACCGAGATGGCGCCCCAGTTCGTGCACATCCTGCACCACGCTGCGGGTCGCGCCGCGCGCCAGCAGGGTGGCAGCCAAGGGCGTCGGCGCCACCGCATACTCAGCGCGATAGCCCAATTGTTTGAGTCCCTGTCGCAGGCGCGCCAGCAGACCATCGAGACCGTGAAACAGACGCAGGCTGCCGCGCACCTCAAGCAGCACCCCATCGGCAGCGACCAGGCTGACCAGCGGTGTCATGTGCATCGCCCAGATGCCGAGATTGTGCAGGGCGTGTTGTTCGGCCCGTTCATTGCGCTCCAGCTCGACGAGCTCACCCAGCGCATGGGCAGCGCCGAGCGGCATGCCGGCACGAATACCCAGGGTGGCGGCACGCGTGTTGGCCATCAAGACCTTGCGGCGGCTGCCTTCGCCCTGCACCAGCACACAGGCGCGATGCTGGGCCATACCACGCGTCAGTACTTCGAGCGGTAATTGCGGCAGATGGATATGCAACCACAACGGTGCTGCGGGCAGGGCTCTGGTCGCCGGACGAGGATCGTCTACCGGTCGGATCGAGGCCGGCGGCGCGGCGGGATAAGGCGTCATCGAAGGCAATGAACGGGGCATGGTTTATTTCCTTTTTATAGTTCCAGTTGACAGTGCAAACCGCCCTGGGCGCCACGCGCCTTGTGCAGTTTCACGCGCAAGGTGGTGGCATTGGCGACTGCGCCGGGCAGCGGGTCGGCCAAGGCTTCAATTTCGAGTCTCAAGGGCGCGGGTGAAGGTTGGGCCGCGCGATGCGCGGGGCGGAACACCAGACCCCAGGTCGAACCCGCTTCGGCGGCAATCTGCAGGCGCCGCAAACGCAGGTTGGAAAGTGCATCCAGCCACAGCAGGGCCGCGCCGCAATCGCCGAAACGCAGCGCCTGCTCATAGGCCCATAGCGCCTGGGTGCGGGTACTTGTGCTGTCTTCGGGTAGATCCACCACCAGCACACGGGTCAGATCGAGCCCATGACCGAGCAAGGCCGGCGAGTAAGGCACATGGGGCGGCGTGACCCAGATGATCCAGCGCCCTTCGTGACTCAAGCGGGCCAGCGCCGGCAGCACCAGGCGCAACGCGCCGATGCCCGTCGCGGACGACAGAATCTCGGTCAGTCCGCTACGCGGCCAACCACCTCCCGGCAACATGTCATCCAGGGCGGCATAACCGCTGGCGAGACCCGCGGCGGGCGGCGGGCCACTGCGGGCACGCCATACACAGGCACGCTGCAGGAGCTCGTCGAGCGTCATTGCCAGTGGGTTCTCAAGATCCCGACGCCCAGCCCCTCGATGACAAAATCACGGGAACCAGACTCTATTTCTATCGGTTCGAAATCCGGATTCTCGGCCAGCAAGGTGATGCGATTAGCGCGCTGATGAAAGCGTTTGACGGTCACTTCGTCATCGATGCGGGCGACCACGATCTGGCCGTTACGTGCCGTAGGTGCGGCATGCACCGCCAGCAGATCGCCGTCGAGAATGCCGGCATCACGCATGCTCATGCCCGCCACACGCAACAGATAGTCGGCGCGCGGTTTGAACAACTCGGGCGCCACTGCGCAGTGATCTTCGATATGTTCGAGGGCCAGCAGGGGTTGGCCGGCGGCGACTCGGCCGACGATGGGCAGCCCCTGGACGGCGCTGGCCGCTTCGCCCGCAATGCGTATGCCGCGTGAAGAGCCGGGCAACAATTCGATCACACCCTTGCGGGCCAGCGCACGCAGATGTTCCTCAGCGGCATTGGCCGAACGAAAGCCGAGCTCGGCCGCAATCTCCTGGCGGGTGGGAGGCATGCCGGTCTGTTGCACACTGCGCCGTATGAGGGCGAGGATTTCTGCCTGTCGTGCCGTCAACCCAGTGACCATGACTACACCTGTATATAAAAACAGGTGTCAGTATATACAGGCAAAACACCGGTGCAAGCCCCGCCGCGCAGGCCTCACCCTGTCGGCATCCTCGTGCCCTGTGGCTATACTGCCGCCTGTCACAGGCCAAGCATCATCAAGTATCTATGTCCACCGCCAGACTCCGCCCCGTCCGCCACCACTGGCACCCGTTCCTGGCTGCTTGATTCGGGTCGGTCTTCTGTATGGCACGCGCACGCCACAGCCTTCAGCGCATGTTTCGCGCGTGCGGCAACTCGTTACGGGGTGCGGTGCTGGGTTGGCGCTTTGAGACTGCGTTTCGCGAGGAAGTGCTGCTCGGCGCGGTGCTGCTGCCACTCAGCTTCTGGGTCGGGCGAGATGCATTGGACTATGTGCTGCTGATCGGCAGCCTGCTGATGCTGATGGTGGCCGAATTGTTCAATTCAGCCATTGAGGCGCTGACCGATCGCATCAGCACCGATTATCACGAGTTATCGGGCCGCGCCAAGGACTATGCCGCGGCGGCAGTATTCCTCGCGTTCCTGCTGATGGTGGCGATGTGGGGAGCGATAGCTTACCTGCGCTTCGTCGCCGCCTGACGGCCAGCGCCAGCCCCGCCGCCGCTTTCAGCGCAACGCGCGCGCGAGCGCCTTGCTGGTCGCCTGCAGGCGTTCGATCAACACTTCCTGAAAGGCCCGATTCAAACGCACCTGACTGGGTAAAGAGGCCCATTCCTTGAAATCGCGGTCGACCTTGATGATGGTCGCGTCGCGATTGGCCACCACACTGGCGGTGCGGCCGGTGTTGGACAGATATTCCATCTCACCAAAACACTCGCCCGCGTCGAGATCGCGAATGCGCGTGCCGTTGATCGAGACCGATACCGAGCCGTCCGCCAGCACATAGAAGGCACGCTCTTTATCGCCCTCGGAAAATACCGGCTCGCCACCGATGTAGTTGCGCCACACTGCAACCTTGGAGACTTCCTTCAGTTCGTTCTTGGAAAACTGCGCGAAGAACGACAATTCCTTCATGCGCGCAATCTTCTCGTCCTCGCTCAGCATCAGCGGCGAGCGCTCGAGCATTTCGATGAGTTTGTCGAGATCCAGCACGATGTCGTGACCGGTCTTGTAGCGGCCAGTGAGATCCTTGGTCAGCATCTTCTTGACCACCCGCCAGACCACCTCGGGCACTTCGGGACAGACCTCGGGCAGTGGCGGCGGCTCCTCGCAGACCACTTTCTGGATCAGGCTGGACAAACCCTTGGCCGCGAACGGCGGCGTGCCGGCCAGCATTTCGTAGAACACCGAACCGAGCGAGAAGAGGTCTGACTGCGGCGTCAGTTCCTTGTCCTGCGCCTGTTCGGGCGACATGTACAAAGGCGAGCCGAACCAACCGATGATCTGGGTCTGATCGACGCCCATACGTCGCGCGATGCCAAAATCGCCGAGTTTGGCCACGCCCGATTCGGTCAGCATGATGTTGGCCGGTTTGATGTCCCGATGCAGCACACCCTGGGAATGGGCGTAGTCGAGCGCGTCGGCCGACTGACGAATGAGTTTCACCACGGTCTTGAGCGGCAGCCGCGTTTCCGGCTTGCAGTAGGTGCGCAGGGTATCGCCGCCGTTGATGAACTCCATCACCATGTAGGGCGTGCCATGCTCCTCACCGGCCTCGTAGACCTTGAGAATATTGGGATGATCGAGCCGTCCCGCCGAGCGTGCCTCGTTGACGAACATGCGTTTGGCCATACTCTCGCCGTCATCCTCGGCGTCGGTATTGGTGGCAACCTTGATCGCTACCGCACGGTCGACATAGGCGTCATGCCCCTTGTAGACCAGCCCCATCGAGCCCTTGCCCAGCACGTCGATGATGTCGTACTTGCCGATCTTGTCCGGGATGTTGTCCTGCTGACTCATCGTCGTCCTTGGTTCTATGGCGCCAGTTGCGCCTGTTCACTCAGGTCGTAGAGGAAATCGACGCCGATCTCCCGCATGGTCGGCGCAAGGTCCAGCCCGCGTTCCTGCTTGGCCATGGTTTTCTTGCCCATAAAATGCGCCAGTTCGTTGATGGACTTGGCCATTGCAAAGTCTTTCGGGTTCTTCTGCGCGTCGATCACGAAGGATGACTTGATGGTCACGTAATCGACTTCCAGGCGCTTGAGATAATCGTAGTTGTCGTGGCCGCTGCCGAACTCGTCGAGCACAAAACGGCAGCCGAATTCGCGCAGCGTTGTGATCAGATCGCCGGCCTCGGCAAGATTTGCCACCACGTCACGATCCGGAATCTCGAAACAGATCTTGCCCGGCGGCACCGGGGTTTCCATGAACTCGGTCATGATCTGCTGGGGCAGTTGTTCGTTTTTCATCGATGCGGACGAAAGCGGCACGATCACCACCGCATAACGCTCGAGCTCGTCCTCATGGGCCTGCATCCAGGCCAGCGTCTGACGGAAACTCCACAGGTCGATATCAGCGGCACATCGGGCGCGCGCCAAGGCCGGCGCGAACAAATGCACGGGGATGGATTTGTCGGCCCGGTCACGCGCACTCACCGCCACATGCAGGGCCGGCGGCAGGTCGCTGTCGGTGAGGCTGACCACACTCTGCGCAAGCAACACCAGCCGTTCTTGCTCCAGCGCCTTGCCGGCATAAGCCACCATCTGCTCCAGTGCACGACGCTGCTCGGTCTCGTTACCAGCGACAAACAGCGAGCCGATACCCATACCGCGCGCAGTCTCGCAGGCGTCACGCGCCACCCCCAACAGCCCCTCAGCCTGCACCAGCGCATCGTCACTGCCGGTCAGGCCAATGACGATTTCGGCGCGAATCGCGTTGATCACGGTCTCAGCGCTGGACAGCGACTGTTCGCTGAGCTGGATGGTCCTGTCGCCATCCTCGGGCTCACTGTTGTCCAGCACCAGCGACACTGCCTGCAGGGACGAGTTGGCAGACTGCAGCTTCTTCAGCGCGCTCTGCACGCCGCCGGTCGGCCAGAACACACCGAGCTCCGAACCGCTCAAGCGCCCGTAGATCAGTCCCTTCACGCGCAAGGCCTGCTGCAGGGCATCGGCCACCGATTTCAGCAGACCATCGCCAGTCTCAACACCAAAGTCATCGTTGACCTGCTTGAGGTTCTCAAGCGAGATATGGCAGCAGGCGGCGTGTTTGGTGCCACCGGCATCACCGCCGGCCAGCGACGCGTCTATCGCCTCGATAAAGAAGCGGCGCGACAGGAAACCGGTGAGCGGGTCACGGGTGGCCTGCTCCTCGACCTGGCTGTGCAACTGATCGACCACACCAAACATGGCGCGCTCGAGCGGCGCACTTTCAATTTCGTTGTCGAGGGTACGCAGCGTGCCGCGACGCAGATACATCGCAACCTGTTGCAGAGTCAGGGTGCTGGCCTTGTTACCGACCTCATCAACAAATACGAACAGATGATTGCGCGGTTCCTTCCACACCAGACTGACCAGATTCGGGTTGGCCGAGTTGGCGTTCATCATCGCCTGCTGGCCAACTTCGAGTTCGCGTGAGCGCTCGAGCCAACGATTCCATTCCTCCGGCAGATTGGCTCGCTCGAGCGAGGTATCAGTCGCTTCCAGCGACTGGCCGCGGCGCTCTTCGAGCACCCGCTGCTGCTGTTCGCAGGACGCCACCACGTTCTGCACGTTGTGCTGATACTCGTCGCGCTGCTCACCCAGAATGCCGTCCAGTTCATCAACCAGCGGTGCGATCACCGCGACATCGTCGAGGAAGCTGCGGTTGGCGCGGACCACCAGTTGTTCGACCCGTTCATTGCGGCGCTGAAAGGAATCGCCCTGGCCGTCGCGCACCTGCGAGATGCGGTCGACCAACTGGCGGACCGGATGCTGGGTCGAGGCAAAGAACTCCTGGTCGAGCATCGCCGCGCGGTGTACCGCCGGTTGCAGGCGCGTGAGGTGATTTTTGGCGCTCTTGGCGACGAAGGCGTCATGCAGCAATGCGCTGAACAGATTGGCCACCACTTCGATGGCGTCAGCCGCTTCGCCCCCGATCAGCTTGTGCGGGGCGCCGTCGCTGATCAGTGCCTCGGTGATACGGCGCTTGAGGGCCGGCACGTCCAGCAGTGATGGCGTATCGGTTTGTGCATACGCCTCCTGCAGATCCGACAATCCATCCAGAATCTGGGTACGACTGTAGTCACCGCGCATGCGCAATGACTCGGAGAGATCAGGGCCGCCGTCGGGCACGAGCTGACGACGCAGGGCAAGTTGCGCCTGTGCGGTGGAATAGGCTTGCTGCATGGTCGGTGCGACATGGCGTGCACCCGTGCTCACCCAGCCGGCAGGCAGGGCGACAAGATTGGCCGTGCCACCAAATGGGGTGTTGCCGAACTGCACTGTCGCCGCGCCAGTGACCAACGGCACGCCGCCCCCTGCTGCAGCCACGCCACCTTCAAGCGCGACACCCCCGTCGGCATAGGCGCCGGCAGGCACGCTCGGTGCCGCACCCTGCACGACATAACCGCCAGGTGGCACACTCGGCTGCGCGCCCTGCACGGCATAACCGCCAGCCGGCATACTTGGCTGCGCACCCTGCACGGCATAACCGCCAGCCGGCACACTTGGCTGCGCGCCCTGCACGGCATAACCGCCAGCCGGCATACTCGGCTGCGCGCCCTGCACGGCATAACCACCGGCCGGCATACCCGGCTGCGCGCCCTGCACGGCGTAGCCACCGGCCGGCATACTCGGCTGCGCGCCCTGCACGGCATAACCACCAGCTTGCGCGCTTTGGGGCGGGTAACCAGCGGACGGTGCGCCCTGCACGGCGTAGCCGCTCTCGTTACCCACTTGCCCGCCCGACTGTCCCGCCTGTCCTTCGTAACCCGCGGGTGGCGCGCTCGGCATGGCCGGCGCAACGGCACTGCGCGGCGCGGCACTGATCGGCCCCGGTGCGCCGCCATAAGACGGTGGCCGGCCCTGATAGTTGTCCGGCCCGGGCATGAGATCGAGCAGCGCCTCCTCGTTCGGTTGCGCTGCTACCGGCGCTTCCGGTTCGGGCGTCGGCGTATCAAATCCGGTGCTCTCGGCGCGTTTGCGCGGGGCCGGTTTGTCCTTTTCGATGACAGGCAAAATGCCACGCTCGATGAGCATGGCGTTCACTTCGTCATAGAGACGCCCGAGATTACCCGACATCACTTCGTGCAGAACTTTGTAGATGCGTGCGTTAGCACGCCGGTCGGACTGCAGGCCCTTGAGACAATCGGATATCGCATTACACAGCACGCCCGGGCTGATTGGCATCGAGCCCAGATCGACTTCGCGATTGGCGAGGTAGCTGAAACGCCGGCCGAGTCCAAACAGGGGTTCGGTAAATTCCGGTTCGAGCTCCGAAACCATTTCCGAGATCACCAGAAACTCTTCGAACTCCTCCTTATCAACCAGCGACAAGTCCGCCAGTCCGACCGATTTCGGGTCTTTCTCAAGTTCAGCGAGTGGGTCAGCGAGGATCGCCACGCCGGTCTCGACGCGTCGCGGTACGGCCTCGATGATGCGCTGTTTGCGGCCTCGAATCTCGCGCTGGGCGTCAAGCAGACGGGTCTGATCAACGTTGCTGCCGGCATCGCGCGCGGCCAGGAACAACACTTCATCTACCCGCGCCACGAAGCGCTCACACAGGCGCCGCACATGTTCGGCGCACAGCGCCGCGAGTGGTCCTGACAGTGTGGCAAATTCGGGGGCAAAACGTTGCTGGGTACGTCCGAGGGCAGCACTGTTTTCGGGCGCCGGAGGCGGCGCGCTGGCGGCGGCGAGATGACCGAGCAACTCGACCGCCTTGGCATCCGGATTGACGAACGACACGCCGATGCCCTTTGCCACCGCACGCGCGATCTCGAGATGGATCTGAAAATCCTGTTTGACGCCGTCCACGAACAGCGCAAAGAACAATACCGCTGACGGATTGGCCGGCAGGTTGGCGTAGGCTGCTGGATCGGCACTGATGAACATGCCGCCCACGCAGAAGTCACGCACGGTGCAGGCCACAGGCACCCGTCCGGCGATGCCGATCAGCCCCTCGAGGTTGATCGGGACGCGCGCAAAACGCCGCTGTTCAGCGCCGCTACCCTGTCCGTATCCTGCTGTCATGTGAACGGTTATTGCACTCGTCGCATCCGCTCAAACATGTTTGCACGCGCGCCGCCGGCCCTCGGCGTCGCCACACCAACATGCATTGTTGAACTATTGTCCCGCGCCAGGCGGGTGGTCGCGACTGCCGGCGCCACGTAGCTATCCTGGCCGGTGGTGTGGCGAACTTCGCACTGCCTGCAGTGTAACACCGGCATCCTGGATGTAACGGATTGTCGGGCGCGGTACTGCATCTGTGCATAACATGCCGCATACCAGCAATGGCGACGCTGACATCAGTCAGACGCCGTGCGCAACACGTTTGAGTCGACCACCGTGACAGGCGACGCCAGACCGACGGCAAACACCCCTATAATCGGCACCCATCACGATCATCGTCTGACTTCGCCCATGGACTCCAAACCCGATCTCGCGCCCGCCCATTTCATTCGTCACATCATTGATGCCGACAACGCCTCAGGCAAACACGGCGGTCGTGTCGCGACGCGTTTCCCGCCCGAGCCCAATGGCTATCTACATATCGGCCACGCCAAATCCATCTGCCTCAACTTCGGCATCGCCGAGGAATACAGCGGCACCTGTAATCTGCGCTTTGATGACACCAATCCCGACACCGAGGACGAGGAGTACACCGCCGCCATCGCAGCCGACGTGCGCTGGCTGGGTTTTGACTGGGGCGAGCGCCTGTTTCATGCCTCGGACTACTTCGAAGCCCTCTATGGTTACGCCTGCGACCTCATCCGTCAGGGCCGCGCCTACGTCGACAGCCAGAGCGCCGAGCAGATCCGCGCGACCCGCGGCAACCTGACCGAAGCCGGCCAGGCCAGTCCTTACCGCGAGCGCAGTGTCGACGAGAATCTCGACCTGTTCGCGCGCATGCGCGCCGGCGAGTTCCCCGAGGGGGCACATATTCTGCGTGCCCGCATCGACATGGCCGCGCCGAATATCAACATGCGCGACCCGGCCCTGTTTCGTATTCGCCATGCTCCCCATCACCGCACCGGTGACGCGTGGAAAATCTACCCGATGTACGACTATGCGCATTGCGTCTCCGACGCACTGGAAGGCATCACCCACTCGCTGTGCACACTTGAGTTCGAGGACCATCGCCCGCTCTACGACTGGGTGCTCGACCAGTTGGATGTGCCGGCTCATCCGCAGCAGATAGAGTTCGCCCGCCTGGAGTTGAATTACACCATCACCAGCAAACGCAAACTCCTGACCCTGGTGCGCGATGGTCATGTCAGCGGCTGGGACGACCCGCGCTTGCCGACCCTGAAAGGCATGCGCCGGCGCGGTTATCCGCCGGCGGCTATCCGCAGCTTCTGCGAACGTGTCGGTGTGACCAAAAAGCAGACCGTGATCGACATGGGCGTACTGGAAAACTGCGTGCGCGAGGAACTCGACCGCAGTGCGCCGCGCGCGCTGGTGGTACTGAACCCGGTCAAGGTGGTCATCGAGAACTTCGACGCGAACCAGGTCGAATGGCTGGAAGTGCAGAACCATCCCAAAGACCCGTCATTCGGCACGCGCCGCATGCCGCTGACCCGCGAGATTTACATTGACCGCGACGACTTCATGGAACAGCCGCCGAAAAAATATCACCGCCTCGCGCCGGGCGCTGAAGTGCGGCTGCGTTTCAGCTACGTCATCCGCTGCACCGATGTGGTCAAGGACGCCGACGGCCGTGTGACCGAATTGCGCTGCCAGTACGACCCCACGACCGCCGGTGGCCAGAATCCCGACGGACGCAAAGTCAAAGGCATCATTCACTGGGTGTCGGCCAGCCACGGCGTGCCGCTCGAAGTACGCCTCATCGATCGCCTGTTCAATGTGCCCGACCCGGCAGCGCAGGATGACTTCCTGGCCCATCTGAATCCCGAGTCGCTGCTGGTCAACACCGTGGCGCAGGCAGAACCGGCCCTGCTCACCAGTACCGCGAGCAACTTTCAGTTCGAGCGAGTCGGCTATTTCTGTCGCGATGCGGTCGATGCCGGCGCCAACGCGCCGGTTTTCATCCGTACCGTGACCTTGCGCGACACCTGGGCGCGTATCAGCGAGGGCGACAGCGCGTGAGTCGAGCGGGTGTGATGCGCGAGGCAGCAGAATGCGCGTAACGCGTTATTTATCGCTGAGCGTCCACACCCCGTCCCATTCGGGCGGCGGCTCCTGGTACTGACAAAACAGCGCGCGCTCGCGCAGCAGTCGCGCTGGCTGATCCTGTGGTGCGATGGCGAGCGCGCCCTCGAAGTGTGCAACCGCCGCTGACCAGGCCCGCGCACGATAGGCCGCCAGGCCGCGCGCGTAACTTTCCAGCATCTCGAGTTCGCCCGCCGGCCGCGGATCGTCACCATGCCCACGCACCTCGAACACCGGCACAGGCTCGCGTTTACCGCTGACGCGCAGTAGGTCAACCTCGCGCAGGCGGTAGTAGTCGCGCAATTGCGCGCGGGTTGCAGCGCTGATCAGAATGCCGGTGCCGAGGTAACGATTGGCGCTCTCCAGGCGCGCTGCGACATTCACGCCGTCGCCGACCACCGTGTAATCCATCCGTCGCGTTGAGCCGATGTTGCCCGCCACCACGTCGCCCGAATTGATGCCGATACGAATCTCGAAACAGGGTTTACCGACGGCCGCCTGGCGCGCATTGAAAGCCACCAGCGCACGCCGCATGCCAAGCGCCACCTTGAGCGCATTGTCGGCATCCTGCGGCGAAGCGAACGGTGTGCCGAACACCGCCATGATGGCGTCGCCGATGAACTTGTCGAGAATGCCGTGATGCTCGAACACTATCTCGACCATCTCGCTGAAATACTCGTTCAGCATCGACACCGTCTGCTGCGGGCCGAGAACTTCGGCGATGGCGGTGAAACCTTTGATGTCCGAGAACAGCACCGTCGCCATCTGCGAACGACCGCCGAGCACTGACTCTCCCGCCGCCAGCACTTGTTCGGCAACCGACGCGGTCATATAACGCGCCATGGTCGCGCGCAGGCGCTTTTCCTCGGTGATGTCGTCGATGATGATGGTGCAGCCGAGCGGTGCGCCGTCCGGCGCCGCGAGCGGTGTGGTGTGGTAGTTGACGGCTACCTTCTCGCCATCGAAACGACACAGACTGGCATCAACGCCAAAGTCGGCGACCCGCTCGCTGATGACTTTCTGCACGCTGGTCAGCAGCCACGGATTGGCGCGGGAGAACAGGCGCACGGCCGACGCGCCCAGAACTTCGTCGGAACGCACCCGCAACAGCGCGCGCGCGGCATCGTTGAGCTTGGCCACATTGCCGAGGTTGTCGAGGGTCAATACGGCATCGGACAGACTGCGCAGCACGTTCTCGGTGTAATTACGCTCGTCCAGCACCTCGCGGAACAGGCGCGCATTATCCAGCGCGATGGCGCTCTGCGCCGCGAGCATTTCCAGGCGCTGCTGGTCGCGCAAGCGGAACGGCCCGCCGCGCCGGTTCAGCACCTGCACCACGCCGACCGGCACGCCGTGTTTGTTCAATACCGGCACGCACAGAATTGAACGCGTGCGATAGCCGGTCTTGCGGTCGACTTCGGGGTTGAAGCGCGGGTCCGCATAGGCATCGGCAATATTGACCGCAGTGCGGGTCGAGAACACCTCACCAGCAATGCCGAGATGGGAAGGAATACGAATCTCGCGTTCGGCCAGTCCCTCCGCGACCCGCGACCACAGCTCGTCACGTTCAGCGTCGTGCAGAAACAAAGTGCTGCGTTCGGCGTCGAGCAGGTCGGTGGCGATGCCGATTATCTTGCGCAGCAGTTTGTCTATATTGAGTTCCGAGGACACCGCCTGCGTGACCGCCAGAATATGCGCCTCTTCCCGCTGCGAAGCGCGTGCACGGTCCGACAGCTGGGCGGCCTCAATCACCATCGAAGTGTGGGTAGTGAAAGCCTGCAGGAGCGCACAATCGGCGGGGGTAAAATCACCCTGGCGCTTGTTCAACACTTCCGTCACCCCGATCACATCGCCACCGCGGGTGCGCAGTGGCACGCACAGGATGTTATGGGTGTGGTAGCCCGTAGCCGCATCGACCGCGCTGTTGAAGCGTGCATCGGCATAGGCGTTATGGATGATGGCGGGTTCGCCACGGGTGAAAACACTGCCGGCGATACCGACCTCGGCGGGAAAACGGATTTCATCGACCATCTCGCCCTGCGCGACGCGCGAGAACAGTTCGCGGGTTTCGGCGTCGTACAAGAACAGCGAGCTGCGATCGGCATCGAAAGCTTCGGTGATGAGCGTCATGAGCCGCGTCAGCACCACGTCGAACGACAATGACTCGCGCACCTTCTGGGTCGCTTCAACCAGCGAATCGAGACGCCGCGCGAGGTCATCGACCAGCAGCATGAGCTCATCGCGCTCGGTGCCGGGAAACACTTCCACCGCGCGGCGCAGGATGCTGTCCTTGAGGCGCCGCTCGAAGAGGTCCGACACTACCGGTGCATTGTCCTGGATACGCTTGTTCATATCATTCGCCTGTCCGGCAGTGTGCTACCGGCAAATCGGTCGTCGCCGTCACCTCATAAAGGCTGGTGCGCAGCACTTGCGCCCCGCCGCCCGCACTCGATTGTTCCGTGCAGGTGGCCCACGGGGCATGCTGCGCGTCCGGATTTACGCATTGTTAACGGTGCGGTGACGATTGCTTACAATCACGGGACAGCGCACTTGGGCTGGGCGGTCCTGCTAAACTGCCGGCCTGCACGTCATTGCCCTGGTAGCTCAGCGGATAGAGCAACCGCCTCCTAAGCGGTAGGTCGCAGGTTCGACAGCCGTGGCCCCAGGCCGCGGCTGAACGTCGCCGCATCGCG
>CAMCBY010000031.1 GCA_945873015.1 Klebsiella pneumoniae | reverse complement strand
ACTCGAACAGGCGCGCGGCCAGCTCGCGCGCGACCGCGCGCTGCTCGACAACGCGCGTCTGGATGTCGTGCGCTATCGCGAACTGCTGAGCCAGGATTCCATTGCCGCGCAACAGGTCGATGCGCAAATTGCGCTGGTCCATCAGTATGAAGGTGTGGTGCAGACCGACATTGCGGCGGTCGACAATGCCAGTCTGCAGCTGACCTACGCACGCATCACCGCGCCCATCAGTGGCCGGCTTGGTCTGCGACAGGTCGACGCCGGCAACATCGTGCGCGCCAACGATGTCACCGGTCTGGTGGTGATCACTGCAACTGCGCCGATAAGTGTGCTGTTTTCGGTGCCGTCCGATGAGTTGCCCGCCATCCGCAAACGTTTGCGTGAAGGTGCGACCTTGAACGTCGAAGCCTTCGACAGCGCTGCGGCGCAGCGCCTTGCGCAAGGCCAACTGCTGAGTCTCGACAATCAGATCGATACCACCACCGCGACTTTGCGCCTCAGAGCCGAGTTCGATAACCACGACGACGCGCTGTTTCCCAATCAATTCGTCAACGTCGCTCTGCATGTTGCGACCCGCGACAACGTGGTGCTGGTGCCGAGTGCCGCCGTGCAGCGCGGCCAGAGTGGGGCCTTTGTCTACGTCGTCGATGATGAGCGGCGGGTGCAGCGCCGCGCGCTTGTGCTCGGGCCGGTGACGGCGGACGAAGTGGTGGTGGAGTCCGGTCTCGAACCCGGCGAGTCGGTGGTAGTCGAAGGCGTCGACAAACTGCGCGACGGCGTCGCCGTCGAAGCGCTGACCGTCTCCAGCGGCGGTGTTGCGCCGACACAGGACGGCGCGCATTCGCAACCGTGAATCCGTCGCGTCCCTTTATCCTGCGGCCGGTCGCCACCTCGCTGGTGATGGTCGCTGTGCTGCTCGCCGGGCTCATCGCCTATCGCCTGCTGCCGACCGCTGCCCTGCCGCAGGTCGAATATCCGACCATCCAGGTTTCCACTTTTTATCCCGGCGCGAGCCCCGAGGTCATGACCTCGATGATCACGGCACCGCTCGAGCGCCAGTTCGGGCAGATGCCGGGCCTGAAACAGATGCTGTCCAGCAGCGCCGCCGGCGCTTCGGTGGTGACGCTGACGTTCACCCTCAATCTGGCGCTCGATGTCGCTGAGCAGCAGGTCCAGGCCGCAATCAATGCCGCCAGCGCTTTTTTGCCGCGAGACCTGCCGATGCCGCCGGTCTACAACAAGGTCAATCCCGCCGATGCGCCGGTGATGACACTCGCCATCACTGCCGACGGCCTGTCGCTGCCCAAGGTCTACGAACTCATCGATACGCGCCTGGTGCCCAAACTCGCGCAGGTGTCGGGGGTCGGCATGGTCAGTCTGAGCGGCGGACAGAAACCGGCGGTGCGGGTGCAGTTGAATCCGCGCGCGCTGGCAGCCCACGGACTCGATCTCGAAGATGTGCGCAGCGCCATCGTCAATGCCAACGTCAACCTGCCCAAGGGCAGCGTCGATGGCGTGTTGCGCGCGGCGACCCTCGACGCCAATGACCAACTGCGCAGCGCAACTGAATACGGCGAGCTGGTGGTGAGTTATGGCAATGGCGCGCCGCTGCGTCTGAAGGACGTCGCGGACATTCGTGACGGGGCTGAGAATGCCGAACTCGCCGCCTGGTCAGGCACCACCCCGGCGCTGCTGGTGAACGTGCAGCGCCAGCCCGGCGCCAACGTCATTGCCACCGTTGACCGTATTCGTGCATTGCTGCCGCAACTCGAGGCGAGCCTGCCGGCCGCCATCGATGTGCAGGTGTTGAGCGATCGCACGTTCACCATTCGCGCCTCCATCGACGGCGTGCGCCACGAGTTGCTGCTGTCCGTCGCGCTGGTGGTGGCGGTGATTTTTCTGTTCCTGCGTAATGTGCGCGCAACTCTGATCCCCAGCATTGCTGTCCCGCTGTCGCTCGTCGGCACTTTCGCCGGCATGTATCTGGCCGGTTTCAGCATCAACAACCTGACCTTGATGGCGCTGACCATCGCCACCGGTTTTGTGGTGGACGATGCGATTGTGGTGATTGAAAACATCACGCGCCATCTCGAAGCGGGCGAGACCCCGCTGCAGGCGGCCCTCAACGGTTCGGCGCAGATAGGCTTCACCATCATCTCGTTGACCTTGAGTCTGTTGGCGGTGCTGATCCCGCTGCTCTTCATGCAGGACGTGGTCGGGCGGCTGTTCTTTGAGTTTGCCGCAACGCTGGCGATGGCCATCATCTTGTCGGCGTTTCTGGCCCTGACCTTGGTGCCGGCGCTGTGCGCGCGTTTTCTGCGCGCGGGTGCGCATGAACCGGCACCGGCGGATGGCCTGTTCGCGCGTCTGACCGCCGCTTATGGGCGCGCCTTGAACGTGGTGCTCAATCATGCGGGCGCGACCCTGCTGGTGGCGCTGGCAACCCTGGCACTGACAGTCGGTTTATATGTGAGTGCGCCCAAGGGCTTCTTCCCGGTGCAGGACACCGGCATCCTGCATGCCACCACCCAGGCACCGGCGTCGATTTCTTTTACCGCGATGGTCGAACGCAGTCAGGCGGTGACACGGGTGCTGCTCGCCGACCCGGCGGTGGCCAGTGTCGCCGCCCAGATTGGCGTCGACGGCAGCAATGCAACCTTGAGCAGTGGCCGTATGCTCATCACCTTGAAGCCGCACGCTGAGCGGCGCGACAGCGCGCGCGCGGTAATGCGGCGCCTCGATACGGCGCTGGCCGGCGAGCAGGGCATCGAGGTTTATCTGCAGCCGGTGCAGGACCTCACCATCGAGACTCGTGTCGCGCGCACCCAATACCAGTTCAGCCTCAAGGCCGCCAGCCATGCGGAGTTATCGCAATGGGTACCACCGTTGGTCGAACGGCTGCGCGCGCGCCCGGAATTGTCCGATGTCGCGAGCGACCTGCAGGACGATGGCCTGTTCGCCCATCTCACTATCGACCGCGACGCCGCCAGTCGCTTGGGTATCACCTCGGCGGCTATCGACAATGCGCTGTACAACGCTTTTGGTCAGCGCCTGATCTCGACCATCTTCACCCAGAGCAATCTGTATCGCGTGGTGCTGGAAGTGGCGGCGCCGTGGCAACAGGGGCTCGCTGCGCTCGATCATCTGCATCTCATGAGCGCCGACGGCAAACCGGTGCCCCTGAGCGCGCTGGTCCATATCGAAGAGCGGCGCGGCCTGGTCGCCATCAATCACAGTGCGCAGTTTCCCGCCGCCACCATTTCTTTCAATCTCGCGCCACAGGCCGCACTCGGCGCGGCGCTCGCCGGTATCAAAACGGTAGTGCAGGAACTCGAGTTGCCGCCCGCCATCGAGACCGAATTTCAGGGCGCGGCGCTCGCCTTCCAGAAATCGCTGGCCAGCACCTTGTTGCTGATCCTGGCGGCGGTGGTGGTGATGTATATCGTGCTCGGTGTGCTGTACGAGAGTTACATCCATCCCATCACCATTCTTTCGACCCTGCCATCGGCCGCAGTCGGCGCCTTGCTGGCCTTGCTCGCGGCGGGTGCCGAACTCGGCATCGTCGCCGTGATCGGTATCGTGTTGCTGATAGGCATCGTCAAGAAGAATGCCATCATGATGATCGACTTCGCGCTGGTTGCACAAAGGGAGCGTGGGCTGGCGCCGCGCGAGGCGATTTTTGAAGCCTGTCTGTTACGTCTGCGACCGATACTCATGACCACCTGCGCAGCCTTGCTGGCGGCGCTGCCCTTGATGTTGAGTCAGGGTGTCGGCGCGGAACTGCGCCAGCCGCTCGGCCTGACCATGGTTGGCGGTCTGCTGGTCAGTCAGGTCTTGACGCTGTTTACCACGCCGGTCATTTATCTGCGTTTCGCCCGTTACACCCACGCGCAGTCGCACCACGCGGCCCAGAGCAGCACGGCGTGAATTGGCTCGCGTTGTTCATCGCCCGGCCGGTCGCCACCACCTTGCTCACGATAGGTATCGCGGTGGCGGGCGTGCTGTCGTTCCTCATGTTGCCGGTCGCGCCGCTGCCACAGATAGATTTCCCTTCGATCATGGTGCAGGCGGCCATGCCGGGTGCCAATCCCGAGACCATGGCGGCGACTGTCGCGGCACCGCTTGAGCGCACGCTCGGGCGCATCGCCGGCGTCACCGAGATGACTTCCAACAGCGCGCTCGGCGCCACCAATATCACCTTGCAGTTCGAACTCGATCGCGACATCAACGGTGCCGCCAACGATGTGCAGGGCGCCATCAATGCCGCGCGTGCGCTGCTGCCGAGTGGCCTGCCGACCAATCCGACCTATCGCAAGATCAATCCCGCCGACTCGCCCGTCATGGTGCTGGCGCTGACTTCGCGGGTCGTAACCCAGGGCCAGCTCTATGACATCGCGTCGAGTGTGCTGGCGCAGCGCATCGCCCAGCTCGAAGGCATCGGTCAGGTCACGGTTGGCGGCAGTGCCTTGCCGGCGGTACGGGTCGCGCTCGACCCGGCGGCGCTCAACCATCGCGGCCTCGGCAGCGATGTGGTGCGCAACGCCATCGCCAACGCCAACGTCAACGGCCCCAAGGGCGCGCTGCACGACGGCACGCGCCGTTGGCAACTGAGCGCCGACACGCAGTTGACGCATGCCGCTGAGTATCGTGAGGTCATCATCAGTTATCGCGACGGTGCGGCGCTCAGGCTCGGCGATGTCGCCGAGGTCGAGGATGCGGTACAGGACGAACGTAACGCCGGTTTTGCCGAAGGCCGTACCGCCGTGCTGTTGATTCTGAATCGGCAGCCGGGCGCCAACATTATCGAAGTGGTGGACCGCGTCAGCGCGCTGCTGCCGCAACTTCGTGCGCTCATCGCCGCCGATGTTGAACTGTCGGTGGTGATGGATCGTACGCCCACCATTCGCGCTTCGCTGAACGAAGTCGAACACGCCTTGCTGCTCTCGACCGTGCTGGTGGTCACGGTGGTGTTTCTGTTTCTGCGTAAAGGGCGGGCGGCGCTGATCCCGAGCGTGGCGGTGCCGGTGTCCTTGCTCGGTACCTTTGCCGTCATGCACGTGGCGGGTTTCAGTCTTAATACCATCTCGCTGATGGCGTTGACGGTCGCCACCGGCTTTGTAGTTGATGACGCGGTGGTGGTGCTGGAAAACGTCACACGCCATATCGACGCCGGATTGTCGCCGCGCGAGGCGGCACTGCGGGGCGCACGTGAAGTGGCGTCGACCGTGATCTCGATGAGCATCTCACTGGTCGCGGTCTTCATTCCCATCCTGCTGATGGGCGGCCTGGTCGGGCGCCTGCTGCGCGAGTTCTCGGTGACCTTGGCCGCCGCGGTGCTGGTATCGCTGCTGATCTCGCTGACCACCACGCCGATGATGTGCGCACGCCTGCTGCGCAGCCCCGACGGCCGCCCGCCCGGCGTGGTGATGGACGCGCTCGAACGTGTGTTTGACTGGAGTCTAGCCGCCTATCGCCGCAGTCTCGACTGGGCCCTGCGGCATCGTCGTGTGGTGCTGGTGAGTTTTTTCGCGACCCTCGCGCTCAATGTGTATCTCTATATCCAGATCCCCAAGGGCTTCATGCCTGAACAGGACACCGGCAAGGTGATGGGTTTCATGCAAGCCGATCAGGGCATTTCCTTTCAGGCCATGCGCGAGAAGATGATCACCATGCTCGCCATCATTCGCCGCGACCCGGCGGTCGAAACCAGCATGGGGGTGGTGGGCGGTCAGCGCGGTGGTGGCCAGGTGTTCATTGCCTTGAAGCCGCTCACCGCGCGCGACCAGAGCGCCAGCGAAATCATTGCGCGCCTGCGGCCGCAGCTCGCCAGCGTGGCGGGTGCCACCTTGTATCTCGCGCCGGTGCAGGACGTGCGTGCCGGCGGACGTCCCGGCAACGCGCAATACCAGTACACCTTGCGCGCGCAGAGTGTCGAGGAACTGCGCGCCTTTGCACCGCGCGTGCTGGAGGCGCTGCGTCAGGTGCCGACACTGGTCGACCTCAATTCCGACCAGCAGGACCGCGCTGAACAACTGCGTCTGCGCGTCGACCGCGATGCCATCGCGCGGCTCGGCATCACTCAGCGTCAGATTGACGAGACTTTAAACGACCTTTACGGGCAGCGGCTGATCTCGACCATCTATACCAGCGACAACCAGTACCGCGTGGTGCTCGAGGGTGAGGCGCGTATCACCGAGAACGCTGCCAGTCTCGACGCCTTGCATCTCATCGCCGCCGACGGGCGCAGTATTCCGCTGGCCCAAGTGGCCGAGATTGAATCCATTCCGACCGCACTCAACGTCAATCACCAGGGCCAGTTCGCCGCGACCACATTCACCTTCAATCTCGGCCGTGGTGCCTCGCTGTCGGAAGCGACCCAAGCCGTCGATAAGGCATTGGCGCAGCTCAAGCTGCCGGCTGGCATCGAGGGCTCGTTTCAGGGTACGGCAAAAGTCTTTCAGGACGCGCTCGCCAATCAGTTGCTGTTGATAGTGGCGGCGCTGGTCAGCGTTTATATCGTGCTTGGCATTCTCTACGAGAGTTACATCCATCCCTTCACCATTCTCTCGACTCTGCCTTCGGCCGGTGTCGGTGCGCTGCTGGCATTGCGGCTGTTTCACATGGATTTCAGCGTCATCGCCTTGATTGGAGTGATTCTTCTGATCGGCATCGTCAAGAAAAACGCGATCATGATGATCGACTTTGCGCAGGATGCACGACGCCATCGTGATATCGACGCCGAGCAGGCGATACGCGAAGCCTGCCTGCTGCGCTACCGGCCGATACTCATGACCACCGTGGCGGCGATGCTGGGGGCTTTGCCGCTGGCGCTGGGTGGCGGTGATGGCGCTGAATTGCGCCGACCGCTGGGCGTATCGATCGTCGGCGGTCTGGCTTTGAGTCAATTGCTGACGCTGTATACGACGCCTGTGATCTATCTCTATCTCGACCGTCTGGCGGCGTTGCCGGCGCGTCTGCGCAGCGCACGCCGCGCCGAGGGTATGGGCGCATGAACGTGAGCGGCGCAGCGTTGCGCATGGCCGTGATGGGGTTGGTGGTGGGCGCGGTGCTCGTCGCCTGCACGCTTGGTCCTGATTATCAGCGCGCCGCAGTGAGTGTGCCCGTCGCTTACAAAGAGAGCAGTGCTGTACAGCCGGCGACCATCGTGCCGCCTGCGGACGACGCCTGGTGGCGACTCTATGGCGATACTACGCTCACTGCATTGGTTGAACGGGTGACGGTGAACAACTTCAATCTCGCCGCGAGTGAGGCGAGTTATCGGGCGGCGACGGCCGCGCTGGTGAGTGTGCGTGCCGGGCTGTGGCCGAGCATCACCAGCGATGTGCAATTGACACGCAGCCTCGGTGCACAGAACAGTGGCAACGCGGTGACCGCCGGCGGCGGATCCGGCGCCCGCACCCTGGCACGGCTCGGCGGTGCGGTCAGTTGGGAACTTGATTTGTGGGGGCGGGTGCGGCGCAGTGTCGAGCAGTCGCGCGCTACGGCCGCCGCCAGCGCAGCCGACCTTGCGGTCCTGCAACTCAGTCTGCGCGGCACCCTGGTCAGTACGTATTTTGCTTTACGTGTTGCGCAAGCCGAGCGCACCCTGCTCGATGACAATGTCGACGCGCTGCGACGCGCGTTACAGATCACGCAAAATCGTTACCGGGTCGGCGTGGCAGCGCGCCTCGATGTGGCCCAGGCCGAAACCCAACTCGCCACGACCCGTGCCCAGGCGATTGATGTAGGGGTGCGTTGCGCGACGCTTGAACACGCGTTGGCCAGCCTGCTCGGTGTGGCGCCGGCGGAGTTTGTACTGGCACCTGCCAGCGCACTGCCGCCGCCGCCTGCAGTTGCGCCGACATTACCCTCGACCCTGCTCGAACGCCGCCCCGACATCGCCGCCGCCGAGCGGCGTATGGCCGCCGCCAATGCCGCCATCGGAATCGCGCAGGCGGCGTGGTTTCCCACTTTGAGTCTCGGCGGCGCGGCTGGTTTTCAGCATTCCAACCTGATTGACCTGGTGTCGCTGCCCTATCATTTCTGGTCAGTAGGGCCGGCGCTGGCCGGCACCCTGTTCGATGGTGGCCGGCGCCGCGGTCAGCGCGATGAGGCAGTGGCGCTCTACGAGCAGAGCGTCGCGCAATATCGCCAGACCGTGCTCGATGCGCTGGTTGAAGTCGAAGACGGGCTGGCGAGTTTGCGTGTGCTGGGCGATGAGGCGCGCGTACAGGATGAGGCCGTGCACAGCGCACGCGAAGCGCAAAAGCTGGCCGAGAATCAATACAAGGGCGGCACCGTCAGCTATCTCAACGTGGTCACGGCCCAGACCACTGCGCTGAATGCGGCGCGCAGCGCGCTCGATATTCAAGGCCGGCAGCTCAGCGCCAGTGTCGCGCTCTATCAGGCGCTGGGTGGCGCGCCGTAGGCGCAAATTCATTCGCACATTATTGCTTCATTTTTGATGTGCGAATGAATTCGCACCTACAGGCGAGACTGCATGAAGAGCACTGGCGAAGGCGACGTCGATGACGCGCAGCCCGATGCGCTGGAGATCCCTTATCGGGAATTATCCGCGACCGCACTCACGGGAGTCATCGAAGCATTCGTGCTGCGCGAGGGCACCGATTACGGCGAGATTCACCATTCGCTGGCGGACAAAGTGCAGCAAGTGCTGCGCCAGCTCAAGCGGCATGAAGCGCGCATCGTGTTCGACCCGCTCACCGAGAGCGTTGGTATCGTTGTCACCGTGCCACTGCGGCGGCGGCCGGGCGGTGAATGAGCGGCGCTTATTGCAGGCTGTCGGGTGAGGCCGACAGATCGAGCGCGGGGGTAAACAGGCCGACCACATCGATGTTGTCGAACTGATATTGCTGACCGCAGAAATCGCAGCCGACCTCGACATGCCCGCGCTCGGCAAGGATGTCGTCCAGCTCTGCGCGGCCGAGCCCGCGCAGCATGCTCTCGACCCGTTCGCGCGAACAACTGCATCGAAAACCGACCTCGCGCGCCTCGAAACGACGCAGGTCTTCCTGCCAGAACAGCCGGCGCAAAATGGTATCGACGTCGAGACTGAGCAGCTCGTCGCGACTGAGCGAGGCGCCGAGGTGGGCGATGCGGTTGAAATCCTCGTCGAGTCCGATGCGCTCTTCGTCACGCTCATCGCCAAGATTGCCGCTGCCGCCGCGCGGCATACGTTGCAATAACAAACCGGCCGCCAGCTCGTCGTTGGCCGCCAGCACCAGGCGCGTGTCGAGCTGTTCGGATTGCAGCATGTAATGCTCCAACACCTCGGCGATGGCCTGCAACGGCTCGCCGTCGTCACCGTAAAGCGGCACGATGCCTTGATAGGGCAGAGCGCCTAGCGGCCGGTCGCGCGCGTCAAGGGTGATGGCGCAGCGTCCGCCGTTGTTCACCAGTTGCGCCAGCCGCGCACTGTCAGCGACCTCACCCACGGTACGCGCGGTGGCGCGGAAGGTCAGATCGGAATTGATTTCAGCGACCGCGAGTTTGAGCGGGCCTTCGCCGTGTAACTGCAAGATCAAGGCGCCGTCGAACTTGATATTGGAATGCATGAGCAGGCCAGCGGCGGCCATTTCTCCGAGCAGGTTGCGCACCGCGACCGGATAGGCGCCGCTTGCCTGACGGCGGGCCAGCACCTCGCGCCAACCCTGGGTGATACGTACCAGCGCACCGCGCACCGGCAGGCCTTCAAACAGAAAACGATGTAACAGTCCGGCTTGCACGCTGACTCCGCGGATTTTTTTAGAGGCCGAGGGTGATTATTGATGTTGGCGCCGATGCGGTCCAGCGGCGAGGCCGCCGCTGCGCGTGAGCAGCGTGTAAAGTATCGCTTCCGTTCTTTCGCCAGCCGGGGAGACTGCCTTGAACGCCACCAGCGAATTCACTTTCATTCAATACGAGACACCGGAGCCGGGCATCGCCCGTATCTGGCTCAATCGGCCCGAGACTGCCAACGCCCAGGACACGCGTTTTCTGTACGAACTGAACGCGGCTTTCGACCAGGCGGCGCATGACGAGGACATCCGCGTCATCGTGCTCGCCGCGCGTGGCAAACACTTCTCGTCCGGCCATGATCTCGGCGAAAAGAACTGGCATGCCGCCATGCACGATTATCCGACCGTCGGCACCATGTGTGGATTTACCTGCGCCGGGGCCGAAGCACAGATGGCGCGCGAGGAAGAGATCTACATCGGTTTCAGCGAACGCTGGCGCAACATCCCCAAACCCACCATCGCCGCGGTGCAGGGCAAATGTATTGCCGGTGGTTTGATGCTGGCGTGGCCGTGCGATCTGATCATCGCCAGCGACGACGCGAGTTTCACCGACCCGACCGTGAGTTTTGGTGTTGGCGGTGTCGAGTTCTTCAATCACTTCTGGGAAGTCGGCGCACGCAAGGCCAAGGAAATGCTGTTCACTTCCGACGCGCTGTCGGCGCAGGACGCGCTGCGTCTCGGCATGGTCAATCAAATCGTGGCACGTGACGAACTCGAAGAAGCGACGCTGGTGATGGCGCGCAAATGCGCGGCCAAGTCACGTTTCGCGCTCAAGATGGCAAAGAAGGCCATCAATGGCGCGCAGGACGCACAGGGTCGCGATGTCGCCATGCAGAACGCCTTTCATCTGCACCAGCTCGCCCATACCCATTGGCTCAAACTCTATGATTTTCTGATGGACCCGAGCGCTCTGCCGGAAGCGACACGCAAGGCGCTGGGCATCAAGCTCGGCGATGCGCAGTGAGTCAAACCCGCTATGCATTGCCTTGACACATTAAGCGCCGAGGAGCGCGCGTTTCGCGATGAAGTGCGCGAGTTTCTGGCCCGTGAACTCGACCCGGCGCTGGTCGCGGCCGACGATGCACAGCGCACGTTTGTCGCCCATCACGCGCGCGGCAATCGCTGGCTCGCGCATCTGCGGCCACGCCGCTGGCATGCGCCGTTGTGGCCAACTGAGTATGGCGGTGCCGGCCTGACGCCGCTTGAGAACTACATCCTGCAATACGAACAAGGCCTCGCCGGTGCGCCGGCGCCACCGCCGATGGGGCTCGCCTATGTCGGTCCGACCGTGATTCGTTACGGCACCAAGGCGCAACAGTCGACACTGCTGCCGGCGCTGCTGGCCGGGCAGGACCATTGGTGCCAGGGTTTTTCCGAGCCGGGTGCCGGCTCGGATCTGGCGCGTGTTGCGACTTTTGCCGAGCGCCGCGGTGAGCGCTATGTGATCAATGGCTCGAAGATCTGGACCACCGACGCGCAGCACGCCAACAAGATTTTCCTGTTGCTGCGCACGCGTCGCGACGACAGCCGGCAGGCCTTGAGTTTTTTCCTGGTGGACATGGCGAGCCGCGGCGTCACCGTGCGCCCGATACGCATGTTGACGGGCGATCATGAATTTAATCAGGTGTTCTTTGACGATGTCGAAGTGAGTACCGCGCAGCGTCTCGGTGAAGAAGGCCAGGGGTGGGCGATAGCCAAATTTCTGCTTGAGATAGAGCGCGGCTGTTTCGTGTTTGGCGGTCGTCTGCGGCGGCGCCTGCAAGGCCTGCAGCAGCGCGCCCGGGCGTGCGATGCCAGCGCGCTGATTCAAGCGCGCCTCGCGCGCCTGGCGCGCGACCTGCTCGCCTATGAACACACCGAACTGCGCCTCGGCACGCTGAACCTCGGTGGCGCGATGCAAGGCGCTGCCCCCAATCTCATCAAGATTGAATGGACCGAACTGCTGCAGCGCATGGATGAACTCAGCGTCGAACTCAGCGGCCCGGCGGTGTTGTATGCCGATGGCAGTGCGCTCGAAGCCGGCGAGCTCGGCATGCCGGCGGCACTGGCCGGGTATTTCAACAATCTTGCCGCCACCATTTATGGCGGCTCTAACGAAGTGCAGCGCAATCTCGTGTTTCGCGAGATGCGCCGGCAATGGGGCTGAGGTGATGGCGATGGTGAGTTTTACTCCCTCGGCGGAAAGACTGGCGCTCACCGACAGCGCCGCACGGATGCTGCGCGAGCGTTATGCCGATCACCAGCAACAGCATTTCGAGGCGGCGCGCTGGCGCGAATTTGCCGCGCTCGGTTGGTTGGCGGCCTGCGTTGATGAACAGCATGGCGGTGTGGCATTGCCGTGGTCGACGGCCAGCGCACTGTGCGAAGCGCTGGCACCGGCGGCCGCGCCCGAACCGCTGGCTGCGCAACTCGCGCTGGTCGGCCATGTGCTCAATCAAGCGCGACCCGGCGCGGCGCGCGATGATGCGTTGCACGCCTGGCTGGCGGGCGAGCATCTGCTGGCGCTAGCGCACGGCGAGGACGACAGCGCGCCGTGGCGGAGTGAGCAGGTGCAGACCCGCTGCACGCGCGACGGCGATGGTTATGTATTAAACGGCCACAAGCGGCAGGTGCTGGACGCTGCGCTCGCTTCGCAACTGCTGGTGACGGCGCGCGATACCAGTGGATCGCTTGCGGTGTTCGTGCTCGCGCGCGATGCGCCCGGCCTGACGTTCACACTGCGCGACAGCATCGATGGCCGCTGCCATGCCGATGTCAGGCTGACCGAGGTGCGGGTCAGCACGGCCATGCGCCTCGAGTTTGCTCGCGATACGGTCGAAGTGCTGGCACAAAGCGCGTGGTTGCACGCACTGCTGCAGAGCGCCGAAGCGCTCGGTCTGCTCGCCGCGATGCTGCGCGCCAGTCACGAGTATCTTGTCCAGCGCCAACAGTTTGGCCAGGCCTTGATTGAGTTTCAGGCCCTGCAACATCGGCTGGTCGATATGTTGCTGACTTTGACCCGCCTTGAGTCCTTGCTCGAAGTGGCACGCTGCCAATGTGATGCCCACGGACCCGTGACGGCGGCACCTTATATCGCCGCGGCCAAGGCCGCCTGTGGCGAAGAGGGGCGCGCGCTCGCGCGTCAGGCGGTGCAACTGCATGGCGCCATCGGTGTCACTGCTGAACTCGCACTCGCCGCGCAGATGCGTCGTCTGATGGCGCTCGAAATGCTGGGCGGCAGCACCGCCCAACATGCCGACTACTGGATGAGCGCGCTCGATAATGCTGCGCACGTATGAGCCGCTATACTGCGGCGACACGCTTTGTCAGCCATCGCACACTGCGGGCGGCACCCGTGTTGATTGACCCACATACCGACAGGAGCTTCGCCATGCGTTTATGCAAGCTGACCCGCGCAGGATTCATCACCGGCGCACTCGCCTTCGCCGCGCTCGCCCAGGCCGCCGAGGACGCCCCCACAGCATGAGCGGCTGTCTGCGTCAGGCCAGTGCCGCAGGCAGTTATGAACTGACCGATCTGGGCGCGGCCGATGGCCCCAAGAGCGTCGCGATTGCGGCCTCGAGCGTTGATCTGGCTGGCCATGTTGGCCACAAGGTTGAATTGACCGGCACCACCGTCGCTGCCGCAGACGCCGCGACCCACACCATGACCATCAGCGCCATGAAACACCTCGCCGCGACTTGCCCGTAATCCCTGTCGCCGAGGACAGACCCGCGCCGTATTAGCAAAGGACCTTCGATGGAAGTCAAAAACAAGATTGCTGTCATTACCGGCGCCGCCAGTGGCATCGGCGCAGCGCTGGCGCGGCGTTTTCATGCCGAGGGTGCCAAGGCGATTGCCATTGCCGACGTGCAGGCCGATGCCTTGCGTGACGTCGCGCAAGGCATCGGTGCGCTCGCCATCCCATGTAATGTCGCCAAGGAAAGCGAGATCCAGAATCTGGTGGCGCGGGTCGAGGCGGAACTCGGACCGATAGATATTTTTGTGTCCAACGCCGGCATCGCACGTCTCGGCGATGAAGATGCGCCCAACGAAGAATGGCAGTTGAACTGGGATATCCATGTCATGGCTCACGTCTACGCGGTGCGCGCAGTGGCGCCGAAGATGGTGGCACGCGGCGGCGGTTACCTGATTCACACCGCGTCGGCGGCCGGGCTGTTGAGCCACATCCAGTCGGCGACCTACTCCACCACCAAACATGCCGCCGTGGCGTTCGCCGAATGGGTGGCGATCAAGTATCGCGACCAGGGTATCCGCGTGTCGGTACTGGCCCCCCAGGCGGTGCGCACGCCCATGACCGACCGGCCCGACGGTGCCTCGGTCGCGAGTGTGGATGGCATGATTGAACCTGAGCAGTTGGCCGACTGTGTGATCGAGACCATGGCCAAAGAAGAGTTCCTGATGCTGCCGCACCCGGTGGTGCGTGATTACATGCAGCGCAAGGTCAGTAATATCGATCGCTGGCTGGAAGGCATGAATCGCTGGCGCAGCCAGAAGGGGCCGGCCAAACGCGAGGGGTGAGTTCAGGCCTGGCGATAAAGCTCAATCTTCTGTGGGTCAGACTTCAGTCTGACATTCAGGCCTCGGGCACTGGCTCGAATGTCAGACTGAAGTCTGACCCACAAAAATAGACAAACGCTTTCGGGCTACCGCGGCTTCAACGCCTCCAGCGCCTGCCAATCCGGAATCGACTGGTAGTTGACCCCCGCTGCCAGGATCTTCGGCGTCTCGTCGGGCGGTAACAGCCGAATCGTATTCAGAATCACCTGGGTCGCGCCGGCATCAAAATGCTGCTGCACACGCTCGCGGATCTCGGCCTCCGTGCCATAGGCCACCAGCGCATCTATCAGTCGATCGCTGCCGCCGTTTTCCAGATCTTTTTCGGTATAACCAAGCCGCAGCCAGTTCTTGAAATGGTTGGGCGTAATGAAATAGAACTCCAGCGCCTTGCGCGCCGCGGCGCGCGCAGCGGTCGCGTCGGTGGTCCAGATCACATGCTGGGCGGTGCACAGCCATTTATCCGGGCCGATGATTTCGCGGGTGCGGCGCGTGTGTTCCGGTGGTGAATTGAACGGATGGGCGCCGTGCGTGCGTTCACCCGACAGCGCGATCATCTTCCAGCCCAACGCGCCTATCACCATCGGCGGATCTTCTCCGCGCAGATGCGGGCGGGCGCGGTCCATCGCGTCGAGATAATTGCGCATGGTGGTGAGCGGTTTGCCGTAGGCATGACCGTGGGCATCGCTGACGATGGATTCGTGGGACACACCCAACCCCATCACAAAACGATCGCCATAAAACGAACGCAGGCTGCGCCCGCTCTGCACGCAGGTCATGGGGTCGCGGCCATAGATATTGGCGATGCCGCTCGCGACCGTGATGTGTTTGGTATGGCTCAAAAGAAAACCACCGAGGGTGAAACTCTCGTAGTAATAAACCTCCGGGTACCAGATTGACTGATAACCCAGAGCCTCGATGCGCTGCGCCGCTTCGGCGAGCTCGGGGCCTGAGAAATTGTCCGGATATAGAAACACGCCAACGCTGTTGTTGGTGATCGACATGGCTGGTTTTCCCCCCTGCTGAGGGCGGCACGACTTACACGCGCCGCCCGTTATCGACTTTAAGAACGCGAGGTGTACAAGGCCTGCTCGTAGCCGACCAGGGTGCTGAGCACCTGCGGGTCGTTGGCCGGCAGCAACTGCATCATCAGCACGGCGGTGAGCTGTCGGCTCGGGTCTATCCAGAAGTAGGTGTTGTGCACACCGGCCCAGGCCAGGCTGTTGGCGGCGCGGCAGCCAGGGATGTCTTCGGTGTTGAGCACAAAAGACAGGCCCCAGCGCGCAATCTGGCCGGGGAAAAGGTCGGCCGATAAGGCCATCGCCGGATTGTCACTGACAAAAGGCGGCACCACGATGTCGCCAATCGCGTTCTGGCCCATGAGTTTGACGGTTTCGGCTTTGAGGCAACGTGCCCCATCGAGGCTGCCGCCACCCAAGATCATGCGCGTGAACTTGAGGTAATCCTGACCGGTGGAATACAAACCGCCGCCGCCCATATGGAAGTCGCCGTCCGAGGGAAACTCGAATTCGATGGGCGACAACACACCATCGGGCGTACGTGCCGCCGCCTGCACCAGGCGCGCCTTCATGTCCTCGCGCAGCACAAAACTGGTGTCCTGCATCTTCAGCGGCTTGAAGAAATGGGTGTCGAGATACTCGGCGAGTTTCATGCCACTGACGATTTCGACTATACGCCCGGCCCAGTCGATGCCGATGCCGTATTCCCAGCGCTCACCCGGGTCGAATACCAGCGGTGCTTTGAGCGAATCGAACTTGCAGGTCGCGATCGACGGCAGCTGGTGATACTGCATGTAATTGCCGACCTGGGTATTGAACAGGTCGTAGGAATAACCCGAGGTGTGGGTGAGCAGATGGCGCAGGGTGACATCGCGTTTGGGCGCACGGGTCTGCGGTTTGCCGCTCGCATCGAAGCCGGTCA
>CAMCBY010000030.1 GCA_945873015.1 Klebsiella pneumoniae | reverse complement strand
CAAACTCGGCGAAGTAGAAAGACTCCTGAACGAGATACGTGCTGGCTGGAAAGGCATTGAAGCGCAGGTCGAGCGCGGCAAATCCAGCACTGTGCAAAACGAACTGGGCGCCACTGCGCGCATCTACGGCTGAGCGTGGCGACCTCCATGAGCGAGCAGGACTGGGCGACGGCTGTCGCTGAACAGGTACGCGCGTTGGAGGCGGCTGCCATCGCCACCGATTGGAGCGGTGCGGAATTGTGCACCACCTCGCTCGCCGCATTGCTCGCAACCCCGCCCATCAATGACCGCGCTCACACCGAACAGGTGTTCATGTATGCCTACCAGGCCGTCGGGCGGGTCAGTTCGGCGGCCCGCGCCGCCCAGGACGAAGTGCGCGCCGAACTTCAGCAACTCGCCAGCGCACGTAAGGCCGTCGCCGCCTACGGCTGAGTGAGGCGCGCTGCGCCGACTCATGCGTGGCGCGGCGATCACAGGCATAATCGCGCGGTGATTCGCATCAACCTGCAGCCCCGCGCCGCCCCCACGTTTGTGCCCGTGTGCCCATGCCCGCGACCCAACTCGATGTCCTGGTAGTCGGTGCCGGCTTTGCCGGCGCGGTGGTCGCAGAACGACTGGCCAGCGCCGGTCGAGAAGTGGTGGTGATCGACAAACGGCCACACATCGGCGGCAATGCATTTGATGAATTAGACGCACACGGTGTGCTCATCCATCGTTACGGCCCACATATTTTCCATACCCAGTCGAGCCGCGTATTCGCCTATCTGTCGCGTTTTACCAGTTGGCGCCCCTACGAACATCGTGTGCAGGCACTGGTTGCCGGGCGCTTTTATCCGATACCCGTCAATCGCAGCACCATCAATGGCCTCTATGGTCTGGCGCTCGATGAACAGGGTGTGGCGGATTTTCTGGCCCACGTACGCGAACCGCGCGGCGAGATAAGAACCAGCGAAGACGCCGTGCTCGCGAGCGTGGGGTCCGATCTGTGTGACAAGTTCTTTCGCGGCTATACGCGCAAACAATGGGGCCTGGAACTGCACCAACTGGCCGCCAGTGTGGCCGCCCGCATCCCGACCCGTAACAACGACGACGACCGCTACTTCACCGACCGCCATCAGGCGATGCCGGGCGACGGTTACACCGCGATGTTCTCGCGCATGCTCACGCAGCCACGCATCCAGGTCGAGACCGGTGTCGATTATTTTGCTGAGCGTGCACGACTGCGCGCCAGGCTGACCGTATACAGCGGCCCTATCGACGCCTATTTCGATTACTGTCACGGCGCGTTGCCCTACCGCTCGCTGGTGTTCCAGCACGAGCACCATACGCAGGCGCAGTACCAGCATACCGGCACGGTCAACTTTCCGAATGACTACGACTACACCCGCATCACCGAATTTAAATACCTGACCGGTCAGCAAGTGGCTGGCACCTCAATAGTGAAGGAGTTTCCGTGCGCTGACGGCGACCCTTATTATCCCATTCCCAATGCCGACAATGAGGCGCGCTACCAGCGCTACAAGGCGATGGCGCGCGGTGTCGACGATGTCGTGTTCGTTGGTCGACTCGCACAATACCGGTACTACAACATGGACCAGGTGGTCGCCGCCGCGCTCAAGACCGCCCGCGACATCAGCGGACTGGATGATGAATACACCAGTCTTGATGGCTGAACGCGCGCCCACTAGCGGGCGCGCCGCATCCTCCGGCATGCGCGTCATGTGCCTGTTCAAACGTCGCTACATGCGCAAGGACGTGATCGTCGACCGCTACGCGCGGCTCTACGAATTACCCCGCCAACTCGCACTGCGCGGGCACGAGGTGCTGGGCATGTGTCTGAACTATCGTGGTCAGGCGCCATCCTTCGACGCGGTTGACGAACTTGGCGCGGGCCGCCTGCAGTGGCAGTCGTGCGATCTCGGCGCCACCTTGTTCGGCGGACTGCTGCGCTACCGGCGCATGGTAGCGACCGCTCTTGCCCAGTTTCGCCCGGACGTCATCATTGGTGGTTCCGACAGTCTGCATGTGGTCATGGCGCGGCATTTTGCGCGGCGCGCCGGCCTGCCCTATACGCTCGATCTGTTCGACAACTACGAAAGTTTCGGCCTGTCCCGTCTGCCTGGCTTGACCAGTGCCTATCGCCGCGCGCTGCGCGATGCCGATGCCCTTACCTGTGTCAGCGAGCCGCTGCGTGAAATGGTGGCCTCGCTCTATTCCGAGCCCGCGCGGGTCAGCACCCTGGAAAGCACCATCAACCACGACATGTTTCATCCGCGCGATCGCGCCGACAGTCGGGCACGTCTCGGCCTGCCGGCCAATGCACGTCTGATCGGCACAGCCGGCGCGCTGGATGCATCGCGCGGCATTGCGACCTTGTACCGCGCCTACGAACGTATGCAGAGCGATGACGATGGCCTCTATCTGGTGCTGGCCGGGCCGCGTCACGGCGCCGAACCTTTGCCCAAGGCAGCGCGCGTGATTCATCTGGGCGAACTGCCCCATGCCAGCATTCCAGATTTGTTCTGTGCGCTCGATGTGGCGGTGATCTGCATGCGCGACACGGCGTTCGGCCGCTACGCCTTCCCCCAGAAGGCCTATGAGATCATTGCCTGCCGCACCCCCGTGGTAGCAGCACGGGTCGGCGCCCTCGGCCATCTGCTGGCCGCACAAGCCAACAGTCTTTTCGAGGTGGACGACAGCGAGAGTCTGCGCCGCTGCCTGACTTCCCAGCTGGCCGCCCCCACCCCGAGTCTCGTGCGACCGCCGGACTGGGCCGCGCAGGCCGCGCACCTCGAGTCCGTACTGCGCAATGTGGTCGCATCGGGGCCGCGCTGATGCGGGCGCCTTGTGCCAACCCGTGGTCAGTCCTGCGACAATAAAACATGTGGCATAGCCTGACCAAACTTATCGATTTGCTGAGTGGCGCCGAGCGGCGCAGCCTGGTGCTGCTGGTCGTGCTCATGATGCTGGAGGCACTGCTCGAAATGGCCGGGGTGGCCGTCGTGCCGCTGTACATCACGGTGCTCGCCTATCCCGACAAAATCATCGACAACCCCTTGCTGCGCGACATGCTCTCCCCCGCCGGCCGCGCCTGGCTGAGTCGCGAGCACCTGTTGGTGTGGGGCGGCGTGGCGATGTTTGTGTTGTACGGACTGAAGACCGGCTACGTCGTATTTCTCGCCTATTGGAAGGCGCGCTTCGCCCAGACCCGTGCACTCAAACTCGGCACGCGGCTGTTTGCCGCCTATCTACGCGCACCTTTTGTCTTTCATCTGCGCAACAATTCTTCGGAGCTGCAGCGCAATATCAATCAGGAATCTCAGCAGCTCGCGGTGCGCGTGCTGATGCCGATGGTCGAATTCATCAGTAACGGTTTTATCCTGCTCGGTATCAGCGCGGTGTTAGTCGCAATCCTCGATCTGCGCGTGCTCGCGTGGCTCGGCGGTTTCCTCGGCATCGGCATCGGCATCGCGACGCTCTTGCAGAATCGCGTACGCCGTCTCGGCGTCGATGCGCAGGACTATCGCGGTGCCGTGATTCGCAGCGTGACCGAGGGGCTCGGTGGGGTCAAAGAAATCGTCGTGCTCGGCCGCACCGAACATTTTCTCGGGCGACTGCGCGACGCGCTGAGCAATGTCTTCCGCATTCAGCGCACCATGCAGATCATCCAGCGCGCGATACCGCAGTTGATTGAATTAACCGGCATCTTCGGCCTCATCGGCGTGACCTTGATGCTGTTTCATCTCGGCAGCGACAACCAGGAAATCATCGCCACCCTGAGTGTATTTGCGGTTGCCCTGACGCGCATGAAGGGCGCAGTGCGTGGACTCATGGATTGTTTTACGGAAGTGCGCCACAACGCCGCTTCGCTGGACATCGTGCATGACGGTTTAAGCACCCTCGAACCGCTGATCAACACTACGCCGCACACGGCTGCACCCTTGCCGTTTCGCTCACACATCGAACTCAAGGGTCTGTCTTATCGTTATCCCGGCGCAGCACAGGACAGTTTGCGTGAGGTCAATCTGCGCATCGCTCACGGTGAAGCAATTGGCATCGTCGGCACCAGCGGCGCCGGCAAGTCCACGCTTATCGATTTGATCCTTGGTGTATTGGAACCATCCGATGGCCAGATTCTGGTCGATGGTCAGGACATCCGCGCCGCGCTACCCGCCTGGCAGGCCAATCTAGGTTATGTCCCCCAGGCCCTGTTCCTGGTCGACGGCAGTCTGACCGAAAACATCGCGCTCGGGATTGAGCCGTCGCACGTGGCACACGCCGATGTCGCGCGCGCCGCCGCGGCGGCCGAACTCGCCGCCCTGCTCGCGCGTTTGCCGCAAGGCCTCGACACTGAGATCGGCGAACGTGGCATTCGCCTCTCGGGTGGTGAACGTCAACGTATCGCCATCGCGCGCGCGCTGTATCACAACCCCGACATTCTCATCATGGACGAAGCAACCTCGGCCTTGGACAATACTACCGAGGCGGCGGTCATCGACGCAGTGGCGACCTTAAAAGGCAATCGCACCATTGTTATGGTGGCCCACCGCCTGACCACAGTCAGACGCTGCGACCGCATCGTGTTCCTCAACAACGGCACCATCGACGCCATCGGCACCTACGATGAGTTGCGGGAACATCATCCCGCGTTCCGAGAAATGACCAACGTATGAGCCGAGCCAAAGCGGGTGCGCCGCCATGAGCATCGGGCTCGGTGCCGGCGTGCGCAGCCGCCTGTCGGTCATCATCCCGGCCTACAATTACGCCCATTTTCTCGGCGCCTGCCTGCACAGCGTACAGAGCCAGAGCGAGGTCGACCTCGAAGTGCTGGTGGTGGATGATGGTTCGAAAGATCACACTGCCGCCGTCGTTGCCGCCACGCCCGGCGTGCGTTATATCCATCAGTCCAATCAGGGACTGTCGGCAGCGCGTAATACCGGTCTCAAGCACAGCAGCGGCGAGTATGTGCTGTTTCTCGATGCTGACGACCTGCTGGCGCCCGCCAGCCTCGCCGCCCGTCTCAAGTTTCTGCGCGCGCACCGCGCCCGCGGCTTGAGCGTGTGTCGCACCCGGCAGTTTTACACCACCGACGCGGCCGGCCAGACCACCGGCGGCGCACCATGGTTATTGCCGAGCAGCGACCTCGCCCTGCGCCTCCTGCATTTTAATATTGCGCCGCCTCATGCCTGGCTGCTGCACCGAGAAGTAGCCGACGCGGTCGGCTGGTTCGACACCAGCTTGCGTGCATGTGAAGACTACGACTACTGGTTACGCGCACTGGCTGCCGGACACGAGCCGCTCTACAGTCCGGCCGGACTTGTCTATTACCGCAAACACAAGGACAGCATGTCGGCCGACCACGGCAAACAGTGGCACCACGATGTGCTGCTGCACGAGCGCCTGTTCGAAGCTTTCCTGCAACGGCGCTTTGGCTGTATTGCTGATGAGATCTGCGCGCTGCTGGCGGTCGTGGCCGGCGCCTATGTCACCTTGGCGCGACTGCCGGGGCCGGGCGATTGCGACTACGAACGGCTTATGCGGTTGCTCCATCACATCGCCGACTGGCCGCCACCCCAATCACCAAGAGCCAGCGACGCGCGCGTGGTGCTGCGTGACTACTATCTGCTCAAACTGCTGACTGCCGCGGAGCGTTGCGCCGCGCGCGACCCCGAGGCCGGTCAGGCGTTCACAAGATTACGCGCGGTGCTGAGTGCCAGCGGCATCGAGGCCACACGCCCGCACGCGCGCGCCGTCATCACGCATCTCATGCGCGATGGCCGAGCACCGTGGGTTGATAGATACCGGGTTGCGCGCCTGTTCTTGAGTTGAGAGCGGGTGGGCTGTCGGTCAGAGCGGGTCGTGTAATCTGGCGGCGATGCCGCCATCAACCTGCACTGCGGTGCCGGTGATAAAAGCCGCGTCGCGCGAAGCAAGAAATACCGCCATCGCCGCAATCTCTGCCGGCGCCGCCAACCTGCCGAGCGGTTGCATGCCGGCCACCTCGGCCAACGCCTCGGCATCGTCAGCAAACCCCGCGAGCAGCATCGGCGTGGCGGTCGCGCCTGGTCGGATTTCGTTGACACGCACACCGCGCGGCGCCAGATCGAGCGCCAGCGACCTGGTCAATCCAGCCAGCGCCGCCTTGCTGACCGCATAGGCCAGAAAACCGGGTTTGGTGAGCTGCGCATGCACGCTGCCAATATTGATAACCACGCCTTGCTGGGCACTCAGGCTGTCGAGAAAGCTTGCCACCAACGCAAACGGCGCCAGCACATTGACATCGAGACTATGCCGAAACGCCGGCAACGCTAGCGCGGCACTATCACCGAGCGTCTGTACCGCCGCGTTATTGACGATGACCCGCAACGGCACACCAAGCAGCGCCGCCTCAACCTCGACGCGGAACGCTTCGCGCACTGTGTCGTCATTCACCAGTTGGGCAAGGTCGAGTACAACAAACCCGTCGCACTCACAGTCGCGACGCGTGCCGTCCGTGGCGATGACACGATAACCCGCCGCCCGAAACGCCAGACACAGCGCGACGCCGATGCCGCCCCCTGCACCGGTGATCAATACCGCAGCGGGCGACATACTCATGACCTCGCGTCCAGCAGACGCGCGAGCTCAGCTATCGCCTTACGACTGGTGCGACGCACCGCTTCGACCGTGTTGGACGCGTTATGCGAACCGAACACCGCCGACTCGAAGCTGCGCAGCGTATGGTCGGGGCCCAGAGGTTCGGTCTCGAATACGTCGAGGGCCGCGCTATGAATGCGTCCATCAGCGAGACCACTGCACAGCGCGTCGGTATCCACCAGCGGCCCACGCGCCACATTCACCAGGCGCAAGCCCGGCCGGCATTTCGCCAGCACTTCAGCGTTGAACATATGTCGGTTACTGCGGGTCAGCGCACAGGTAAACACCAGGAAGTCGCACTGTTCCACGCCTTCGGGCCACTGCTGCAGGCTGTGGCCATCATCGCGCGCCGCACTCGCCGCCGCACTGCCCGGGTCGTACACCTGAATAGTCAGGCCTGCCACCGCGAGGCGCCGGGCGGTGGCGCGTCCGATGCTGCCATAACCAACCAGTCCCACGGTCTTGCCCTGCAAAGACATGCCGGCTGGTTTCGGCCACGCGCCAGCACGCACGCCCGCGTTGACCACGAACATCTGGCGCGCGAGCCCGGTCACGTAGGCCATCGCGTAGTCGGCCACTTCTTCACCGAACATATCGGGTGTATTGATAAAACCAAGACCGAACTCGCGGGTCGCCGCGACGTCGATGTTGTCTATACCTATGCCCCATTTGACGGTCGCTTTCAAACGCCCGTCCACACCCGCTTTTAATACCGCGCGACTGGCCGGATCGTCTCCGATTATCCAGCCATCACAATCCGGCAACAGCGCAATCAATTCGTCCTCGCTCAGCACCTGCACCAGTTGCGGTGCGAGGGCATACATGTCGCGTGCGCTGAAGTCATCCTGAAATTCCGCCAGCATGCCGAGCATCGGTGGACAACTGACCAGCACTTTGTATTTGCTCACCTTGAACTCTCCTCAAGCCATGCCGGCGGCAAGCTGCGCCGCGACATTCCAGTCGTCCTGGTCGTCAATATCCACCGCTTCGCGTTTCGGAATGGGGAACAGTATCGGGTGTTCACCGATACGCGCCTCGGTGCGGGCGAAGCTCGCTGCGCTGAACAGATACATGCAGGAGTTCTCCTCGAACCACGGTTCGAGGTCCTGGGTGCGCAGCAGATTCGCCGGATCATGATTGATGGCGCTGCCATCGGCACGGTAAAAACGCGTCTGATGACGCGTGACGGTGAACAGCGAATCCACTTTGTCGTCCGCAAGACCCTCATCGTAGGCCGCCACGGCCGCGCGGATGGTGGCCACCGACAGGAACGGATTGGTCACATGGGTCATGAGATAACTGTCGGCCGGCACCGCCGCGATGTCGTCGGCGATGATGCGATTCATGCTGACAAAATCGCCACACAACTCCGCGCTACGCCCGCGCAACAGCACCCGTGGCTGACGCAGACGGGGGTCATCGCGAAGTTCGCTGGTCGCATCGGTGTTGATGACGACCGTCGCAATGTCGTCGATAGCGAGCAGGGTATCGAGCATCCACGCATACAAGGGCTTGTCCCCCAGGATGCGGAAGTTCTTGCCCGGCACGCGCTCGCTGTGCGCCTTCATCGGCAACAGCGCCACCAGTTTGCGCATCGTCATGGGCGTCGCGTCGGGCGCGAACCATGCCGCGTCTCAGCGCTCGTCCTCGTCGCCCAGAGCGGCATAGGGAATACGCATCGCCGCGCGTTGTTCACTGCCTGATAGTTCCGCTTCATGATCCCAACCCTTGGGGTAATAGAAAGTCTGTTTGAGATTGTCGGGGATGGCAGCGCCACTGGCAAAACCGCGGTAGGTGCCCCAGAACTGCATGAATCGAAACTGCAAGACGCCAGGCCACACTGCGCGCAGTCTGGCGTCGCGCTGCGCGTGGCGCAGGTCCGACAGCACATTGCTGGTGAAACACCGCACAAAGTCGCTGAGGCCGAAATGTTCCTCCGGCGCAATCCTCTTCAAGGCGATGGCTTCGCGCCGATAGCGGTTCAAGACCTGCCGCCAGCTTTCGTCATGCACGTGAATGACGCCGGCTTCACCCTGGTAGGCGACACAAAAACCGCGCTGACCAACCGCTTTGGCCCAGGCGAGGTCTTCGAGCCCGGTAAGCGCCTCGTCATAGGGCAACTCCTGCCACAGGGCGCGACGCACGGCGGCATTGGCGTTATTACAGAAATACCCTTTTATGACCTGCGCGGGACCGGCCGGATAGAGCTTCTCGAAAATCTGTTGTTCGGCGAATTTGGTGCGCTCATCACCGCGCTGCTGGCCGAACACCACCGCCACGTTCTGGTCGCTGAACGGCGCGATGAGTTTTTCGAGCCAGTCGCGGTAGATGGGATAAACGTGCGCACTCGCCATTACCAGGAACTCGCCGCGCGCTGCTGCGCAGCCGACATTGAGCGAGCGCCCGAAAGAAAAATCTTCACGCGCGATATGTCGAATGTGGACCGGATAACGCGAGGCAATCGCCAGGGTCGCGTCGGTCGAACCTGAATCAACCACGATGATCTCAACCTCGCGCAAGGTCTGTTCGAGGATGCCCGACAACAGCCGACCGATGTGCTGCTCTTCGTTGCAGCAACGGATGATCACGCTGACGCGCGGCGCCGCCTCGCTCACCACACGGCCCCGGGCTCAGAACAGGCTCGCATAGTCCACCCGTTCGAACACTTCGAGATGACCACCCACCGTCGCGTTAAAAACCTTGGCGCCGGCGCCATCGTAGACTTCGCGCGCCTTGTGATAGGCGGTTTCCATACGCTCGACCTGCGGGTCGTGCCAGCGATAACCGGCCCCGAAATACTGTGGATGGAAATGGTTGGGGTCGTCGCCATGGGAGGTCCAGACATCGCCGACACTCTCGACATGGGCAGGGCGGCGGTAATTGTGGTCCATGCCGATGAGGTAGACCTCTTTGAACCCCATATACAAAGCCAGTTGCAGACAGATATAGGTGACCGTACCGCCTATCCACATGAGGCGCGCCGCATTGCGCGAAAAACGCGGAAAGCCTGAGCGCGGCTCGAAATCATAGATGGCGCGAAAGTAGTGATGGTTGTCGCGCACAAAGTCCGGGTAGTCAAAATGACTGGGGAAAAAGCAGGTCGATGCCTGGACCCGTTGCAGAATCTCGCGCCAACGGTCTTCGAATACCAGGAAATCCTCCACCACGTAGTAGCTCGGCTCAAAGCCCAGCCAGTCATATATCAGGAAGATGCCATTGACGCCGAAAGTGACCTCATTGCGCAGCGGCGCCGGGTCGATGAGCTTCAAGGACGGCCCACCCCCCATGATGAAACAACGTTGTCCGGCATGGCGGCCGGCAAACGGCGTGAGGGCGGGCAAGTCGTCGTGCCAGGCCTCATAACCGGCGTAGAACGCGCGCGAACAAGCGGCCAGCCGTGCCCACTTGAACAGTATTCTCTCCCAGTGCGCCAGTCCGTCGAGGTAATGGGGTTTCATCTGAGTCAGCGATGCTCTGGCGGTGCCATGCGGGTCACGGCCGGTCGATCGGCAGGACCGGCTGGCGCACGCGCAGGTCGTCGAAATACGCGCCGTGTACGCTCTTATCGAACAGAAAGAAGACCCGCTTGTTCGGCCACAGTTGTCCGAATCGTTGGTCCGGCAAGACGCTGCCGGGGCGCACCATCTCGTGCAGCGCCACGCTGTATCCGTAGTTGTCAGCAATGCGCCGCAAGCTGCGCTCACACCAGTAGGCGACATGCGCGAGATGGCTCATATAGCCTGGTCGGTTGCCATCGACCAGGGAACCGCCCGGCCAGCAATCGGTGGTCCCACAGATGACACCGCCCGGCCGCAACAACGAGAACAATTGCGCGAATGTGGTAGCCGGCGCAAGCAGATGCTCAATCACCTCGACCGCGACAATCGCATCAAAACTGGCAGCACCCGGCAACTGCGCCGGCGTCATGAAGCGCGCCGCGCCAAACAACTGCTGTTTCATACGCACGACATCCTGACTGATGTCGCAGCCGCTCACCTCAACACCCTCCTCCAGCAACTGCGCGAAGGTGGGTGTATTGCCGGTGCCAAACAGCAGCACACGGGGAAGCGCCAAGACCTCGACCATTTGTCGCGCCAGGTAATACTCACGGAAGCCGCCGCCGCCAAAGCCGGTCCACGAACCATCCAGCCCCATGCCATCACGGCTTTCCTGTTCGTCGTAGGTGATGGCAAAGATAAAGTCGCACTCGCAGCATTGATTAAACACCCGACGATAGGCCGCGCGGCGCACGGTCCGGGCACCGCACACCCGGCACGGCAAGGGTGCGTGTATCCAGTCGTTCAAAAAACGCGCAGCGCGCAGCAATGGGCGCGTCAGCGGGCGGAGCAGCGTTGCCGCGCTCGTCATAGTCATGATGCGACGAAGCTGTCGTCGCTGAAACGATAGCGGAAATAGCGCGCAAGCTGCGCGCGACTGGCGCTCACCGACTGTGGCTTGAAGTCGGGAAAGTCGCGCGCCAGCAGGCGCGGCGATACCAGCCGGTCTTCAGCGAAGAACGGACGCAGATACTCCGAGTTCGCACGCGAATCGGCAGCGACACTGGGGCCTGCACCGCGCCCCAACAGCAGTTGCCGGATGCGCTGCACGCTGCTGTCCGGCAAATGACGCGCGATGCTGAGCGCGATGCGGTCAAAGGACGGCTCCTTACGTACCGCATGCAGCAACTCGCGCAGGTTGCTGGCATAGAAGCGCCACGGACTCTCGTAATTGCCGGCGTGCCCCGCACGCTGTTGTAGCTTGCCGCGGGCGGCGATGTCCTGAAAGACCGAGAAAAATTCCAGCCAGGTGAGGGTTTCCGGTCCCGGCATGTTGTAGGTGCCGGCACGGAAATCCGTCACACGCGCCAGCAGGAAACGGGACAGGTCCGCGCCGAGCAAGGGCTGGATACGCCCGGACAGTGCATGGTAGTCGACATCACCGGCCATGAAGGCTTCAAAAATTCTATCCGTCCACACTCCGCAGAACGGCCCGTAGACCACCGTCGGGCGCAGATGCAATTGCCATGACTGGGAGTCGGGCAACGCGCGCAGAGCCTGCTCTGCGCAGATTTTCTCGCGCGCATATCGATCGTGACGCGGGGCGCGCAGCGGCGCATGCTCTTCAAACTCGCGGCCAGGCGCA
Organism: Klebsiella pneumoniae; assembly: GCA_945873015.1. Classification (GTDB taxonomy): domain Bacteria; phylum Pseudomonadota; class Gammaproteobacteria; genus JADJYF01. The sequence continues at coordinate 4,665 of CAMCBY010000030.1, read as the reverse complement.
AACGGTTCATAGACCGACATCGAGCTGGTATGAATGAGTCGCAGGCGCGGATTGCGCTGACGCGCGCGCCCGACGAAGGCGGCAAAACGTTCGACCTGTGCGTAGCCGCTGATGCCGTCGCGCGGTTCAAAGGGATGGGAAAAATTGATCACGAGAGCAACATCGTCATCCAGCACGACCGAGACCGGGTCAGCCGACGGATAGAGGCGAATATCAACTTCATGGCGGGCAAGATTGGACAGGCTCTTGGCACTACTGGAATAGACCACCGGCGTACACACACCGTCACCCAGAGCGAGGCGCACAAAATCGTAGCCAAGAAAACCCGAGCCGCCGAACACCGCGACCTTCATCAGAATTCCCCCGCCATCGGCTCCGCCCGACGGTAAGCGGCGTCGATGATACGCGCGACCCGCAACGCGTCGTCCGGTGTCACCCCGCGATTGTCACCGGCGGCGACAAAACGTCGATAGAACGCGTCGAACAATTCATGGTATTCGAGACGTTGCGGTGGGCCATCGAGCGCCACGCCGGCCACGCCGATGCCCTCATCGAGAGCCAGCCGCACGCTGTTGTCGCGCACATCGACGGCCATGCTCGCGCGTTCGAAGCGGAAACAGGCCTGGTTGGAAAAATTGCGGTTGCGACTCAGACTGAGTTCGATACTGACCTCACCGTCACCGCGCAGTCGCAATACGCAGTTGGCCTCGATGGCGCGCGTGCCGCTTTGCACATCGGCATCCATCCAGGCGCGTTCGAGCTCGAGTTCATCAAACACCTGGCACAGCAGATCGACCGCATGGGGACCGGTGTCCTGCAATACGCCGCCGCCATTCAATTCGCGCGAAAAGGAACCAATCGAGGCCGCCTTCCAACTGAACACGCCGCCCTCCGCCATGCGCACCTCGAGCAAGCGCCCGAAGTCACCGCGCTCGCGCAGCGCACGCACCAGCGCGAAACTGCCGAGGGCGCGGCGGATGTGGCAAACGAAAGCCTGCGTGCGGGCGTCGGCCAGGCTTGCCACGATGGCTTCGGAGGCGGCCAGTGAGTGAGCCAGCGGTTTTTCAATCAGCAGGCGCTGACAACGGTGCTTGAGTTCGTCCACATAGGCGGCATGCAGCCGCGGAGGCGTGGCAATCACGGCGATTTCATACGTGCGCGCCGCTGGCAGCGCGGATAACACCTGCACGTCCTTGCGTGCGCCGAGTTTGGTGGACAATTCAACACGACGACGGGCATCGACCTCGACAATGGTCACGTCCGCCATGCTGCACAGGGACAACAGGCGCGGCAGGTGGAAATCGACGCCCACGGCGCCGCCACCGACAATAAGTGCAGATTGTCCGCTCACAAGCCCGCCCTGTTAGAAATCCCTGGCCATGGCGTCGCCGCCTGATATTCGCGATCGGCGGCAAGCATACCTGCCTCACGCGGACAGCGCGACGCAAAATCACCCCCACCCATAAAGCGTCTATAGCGGTCGCGGGCAGGTCGTTCTGAATCAAGTGTCCGCCACCGACCGTGCGGCCAACCAGGTGTGCTGCGTCGGCGGCCGGGTCGCGATGTTAGGATTGCGCTTTGCTCATCGCCTACCACCGCCTGCGGTGCTGGCACGCACAGGGGAAGAACCAATGTCAGACTTGTTTACCTACGAGATCCCGGGCTTCGCCACCCAAAGCGGTTTCACACTCGACGTCAAAATCGCCTACACGACCTTCGGTCAACTTTCGCCCGCGGGCGACAATGCCATCGTCATTCCGACCTTCTACGGTGCTCGTCATAGCGAAACCGAGTTCATGCTGGCCGCCGGTCGCGTCATCGACCCCAGCAAATACTTCGTGGTGATCCCCAACATGCTCGGCAATGGCTGCTCGAGTTCGCCCAGCAATACCCCGGCGCCCTATGGCCGCGGAGGTTTCCCGCTCACCACGCTCTACGACAACGTGATGTGTCAGCACCGCCTGCTCACGGAAAAACTCGGCGTCAAACGTATCCGTCTGGTGACCGGCTTTTCGATGGGCGCTCAACAGACCTATCAATGGGGCGCGCTGTTTTCCGACATGATCGATGCGATTGCGCCGATCTGCGGTTCCGCCCGCACCGCCGAGCACAACTATGTATTCGTCGACAGTGCCGTCAATGCGCTGCGACTCGACCCCGATTTCAAGGACGGCTGGTATGAGAGTCAGCCCTTGCGCGGCGTACTGGCCTTCGGCCATGTCTATTCGGCGTGGCTGTTCTCGCAGGATTTTTTCCGCGAAAAGCTCTACACGAAACTGGGCCTCGCCAGCCGCGATGACGTCGTGAAGTTCACCCAGCGTTATTTTCTCGCCAACGACGCCAACAACCTCATCGCCATGGCGCGCACCTGGATGGCGGGCGACATCAGCACCAACCCACGTTTTAACGGCGATTTTGACGCCGCGTTGCGGGCCATTACCTGTCGCGCGATAGTCATGCCGGGCGAGACCGATCTGTATTTCCGCGTGCCCGACAGCGAATACGAAGTGGCGCGCATGCCGAACGCTGAGTTGCGTCCCATCCCGTCGAAATGGGGCCATGGTGCGGGTTTTGGTGTCGATGCGGCAGACAATACGTTTATCGACAAGGCATTGGCCGAACTACTGGCCTGAGCACACGCGGCGCGCCCGTTTCAGCGGCGCATGGGGTGCGCCGCAAGCGGCCGCGATCTGGTTTGTTCAGCCCCACACGAGTTTTTTCATGGACACCGAAATTGTTGTAGAGAACCTTGCCGAACAGGTGCCGGAATTGCCCGAGCAACTCGGCTTCGGCCGGTTTTTCACCACCCGCATGTTCACTCAGCGCTATAGCGTCGAGCGCGGCTGGCACGCGCCCCGCATCGGTGCCTATGCGCCCATCACGCTTGACCCGGCGGCCTCCGTCTATCACAGCGGCCAGATGATTTTTGACGGCACCAAGGCCTATCGGCGCCCAGATGGTCACATCAATCTGTTCCGCCCGCAGTGCAATGCCGAGCGTTTTAATGAATCGGCACGGCGCATGGGCATGCCACCGGTGGACACCGCCTTGCATGTGCAGGCCATCGCAACTCTGGTCGCACTCGACCATCGCTGGGTGCCGGAGCGCGAGGGCACGGCGCTGTATATCCGTCCGGTCATGATCGCGACCGAGAATACGCTTGAGGTACGCGCCAGCCGTGAGTACCTGCACTACATCATCCTGTCGCCGGTCGCACCCTACTTCGCCGCCGGCTTTGCGCCGGTGTCGGTGTATGTGTCGGATGACTACGTGCGCGCGGTGCGCGGCGGCACGGGTGAAGCTAAAACTCCGGGTAATTACGCCGGCTCGATTGCAGCGACGGAAGTTGCCCTGGCCAAGGGTTATCAGCAGGTGTTATGGCTCGATGGTGTCGAGCGCCGCTACGTAGACGAAGTCGGCGCGATGAATATTGCCTTCGTATTTGACGGCCGCGATATCGTTACGCCGGCCCTCAGTGGCGCCATCCTGCACGGCGTAACGCGCCGCTCCCTGTTGCAACTGGCGCCTGATGTCGGCTTCCCTGTCACCGAGCGACGCATTGCCATCAGCGAAGTTCTGGATGGCCTCGCCACGGGTCGCATCACCGAAATCTTCGGCATGGGCACCGGCGCGGTCATCGCACCGGTCGGACGATTGTATTTTGAAGGACAGGAAATCCAGGTGCGTGACGGCCAGCCTGGCCCGGTTGCGCATCGCCTGCATACAGAATTGACTGGCCTGCAGACCGGCAGACGCCCTGACCCTTACGGCTGGACGCAAAAGATTGACGTGCCCGCGGCCTGACCGTCACTTTCTATTACCTCGTCAGGAATTTTTACCATGACCACCGTGCATCTCATCGAATACGCAGACGCCACGCCCGCGGTACGCGCCGTCTATGACGATATCCGCGCCACCCGCAATACGGATTTCATCAACAACTTCTGGAAGGCGATGGCGGTCAATCCTGAGCAACTCAAGCGCACCTGGGAAACCGCCAAAGCGGTAATGGCGCCCGGCGCGCTCGATCCGCTGACCAAGGAATTGATCTACATCGCCGTGTCAGCCGCCAATTCCTGCGAATATTGCGTGCATTCCCACACTGCGGCCGCGCGTGCCAAGGGCATGAGCGATGCACAGTATGGTGAGTTGTTGGCAGTGATCGGCATGGCTCATCACACCAATGGTCTGGTCTCGACCTTGCAGGTGGAGGTCGACGAAATCTTCAAGGTCGGGAGCTGAACCCCGCCGCACTCGCACAAGCCGTGGCGCGCTTCACAGTGCGACACGCGCAGTGTTGTCATGCCGGTCACCTTGAAGCGAGAGTGCGGACTCAATGCTGGCACCGGTTCAGCACGAGTTTAGTCGCAGCGCCTAGTCTGCTCGGCAGTGATAGGCGGCGACGCCTCGCACAGCGTCACTGCCCTGTGCGCTGACCGCAAACGAGGTCTGGCCGAGAAACCATTTTGCACGGGCGACGTCTATCTCGCGGGCGAAAATCGCCCACAGGTTCGCCGCATTCAACATCGGAGCGTTCGAGACATGCATAAACATCTGATGGTCCGCCTGGTCGTGCTGCTGCTCCTGGCAAGCTGCGCCAGCACCGCCACCGCGCGCCATGGCCGCGGGAATTTCCGTGGCAGCGTCGGCTTCTATTACAACGAT
>CAMCBY010000029.1 GCA_945873015.1 Klebsiella pneumoniae | reverse complement strand
TAGGTGATCGATGGAGAGGCACGGTGAGCGCGTTGTGCGAGATCTGCGCCGGTGCCACTGTCCCTCGGACGGAGAGCCCATCGATGGCAGGATATGCGCTCATTCGCTAATCATTTCGTTAATCATTCCGCCTATCCGCCTACCATGTGCGCTGGTTGCGCTTGGTCGCAAGCAAGGCCTGGTATTTGCTCAACGATTTTGAGCAGTACGACATCAAGACCTATCACTTCCACAAGGCGCAATCACCGTGGCTGCGCTTTAATCCGCTCGGTTGGTCATGGCTGCTGGCGCTGTCCTCGGCGGCGCTGGCGATGCAGTTGCGGCGCGGCAAGGCCCTGCTGGTGATGGCCTATGGCGTCAGTTACGCGACGGGTCTGTTGCTGACTTACGTCAGTGCGCGCTTTCGCCTGCCGCTGGTACCGCTGCTCGCGATTGTGGCCGGCGGGGTGTTGTGCACCACGACGCGCCAGGCCGTGGCGCGCGGTGTGTTGGTCGCGCTGCTGATGTGGGTGTTGGCGCGTCAGCCCTTGCCGCCCGGCGAAGCTGAACGCACGGTGCTGCAAGACCACTTGCTGAGCGCGCGTGCGGCGGCGGTGCTCGGCTTGACCGACGAAGCTTTGCATCATGCCCACGCCGCGTTGGCGCGCGCGCCAGCTGACGAAGCGGCGCGCGAACTGCTGTGTGTAGCGTCCTTCAACGCCTGGTTGCGGGCAGAGCACTTTCAGGCGCCTGGCCCGCTGGCGGACTGCGAGCAGTCTGCGGCGACATCGCCGAGCGCGCGCCGGGCCCTGGGAGTGCTCTATTGGCGGGCCGGACGCAGCGGCGAGGCACGCACACTGTGGCGAGCCCTGGTTGCTGACGGTGGTGAGCAACACGACGTGGCGCTCGCTGCGTTATTGATGGTCGACGACCAGACAGTAGCGGCGACGGAGCTGAACGGCAAACTCAGCCCGCGATGGTCCGACGAGCTGTTGCTGGCGTTGGCCGTTCGTGGCCAGCAAGAGGCCGGCGCGTTACTCGCACAACGATTGCCGAGCGGCGAGATGGCCCGCCAGACGGTGGCGCTGAAACGACTCTTCGCGCCGCCGTCGGCGAGGTGACGGTGCTGCTCAAGCCGGCGCGATGGCGGCCCGACGCCGCGATCGAAGGCCACCACTTCGGCTCGGAAGCGCGCGCCGCGCGGCCCCTCAGCCGCCGCTCCACGGCACCGGCGTGCGCACTGGCGCGTTCAAAAACCGACTGGTTGGTATGTTTGCGGGCACGGCACAAAGGGGCAAGTCATTTGTATCAAGAGCGCCGCTGTCGTCGTGCGGCAGTTCGGCGCCGTTGACCGCGAACCAGGTCAGGGCGAACACTATCAGCGCGGCTATCAGTCCGCCGCTCACGCCGTGCTGTTCAGGTGAGTTGTCTTTTTGGTTCATGGTGTTACTCCTGTCAGGCTGGGCGATTTTTAGCGCGCGTATGGCCGCGGTCATGCGCTGAAATTTTCTGTTTGCGCTTTCTTCAAACTGCGAAGATAGCTGCTCAAGTTCTTCATTGAAGAACGAAAAATCCCACAGTTCTGGGCGTTTTTGGCGAGTCCGATAGCGCCTTGCAGCGAGCCGATAATGAAATAGGCGACTTCGCCGGCGTCGAAATCATCGCGCAACAGCCCGCGTTGCTGGGCGCCCGCCAAGGCATTCTGAATTCGGCGTTGCCAAACCCGATAAATCTGTTCGATGCGCTGGCGGAAGCCTTCATCCACTGGTGACATTTCCTGCGCCAGGTTATTGATAGGACAGCCACAATGGAGCCGCATGCCAGACATTACATGAGCTTCGGCCTCAAGCATGGTGCACAGGCCTTCAATGGGATCTTCCTGGCTCAAGGCGGCGTCCCACGCGTTGCCCGACTTGTTCAGCAAAAGCTCGTCGAGCACCGCGTAGCCAAGCGCGAGTTTGCTCGGGAAGTGGTGGTAGAGGGCACCCTTGGAGATGCCGAGGCTGTTCAGGATGTCGCACAGCGACGCGGCCTGAAAGCCGACCCGGTAGATTTCGTCGGCCGCCGCCTCGAGAATTTTCTCGCGGGTGATTTCGGCTTTGAGTTCGCGTTGTGTGACCATGAGTTGAGTCTACAGACCGGTCGGTCGGTATTCAAGGTCGATGCGAAAAATTTTTAGGTGGCTAGGGCAGCGTCGCGGCGTTTGGATAAAACAGGGGCCGCCCGTGCGGCTGGAACGCAGCGATTGCCTGCTGACCGACAGCACCGCGCAACCAGTCTGCCAGAGCCTGCGCTTCGCGCACTTTGGCGGCGGGATGTGCGCGCGGATTGACCACAATTACGCTGTATTGATTGCGCAGTTCTGCGCCACCTTCGAACAGCACGGCATGGCCGGCCTGGGTGGGCGCGGTGTCCCACGTGGCGCGGTCAATCAAGGTGTAGCCGCTGAGTTCGAGCGCGACATTCAAGGTCGGCAACATCGCGCTACCGGTATCGCGATACCAACGGTCACGCGCGGGGTCGGGCACATAGCCGGCGGCGGACCATAGTTGACGCTCGCGGGCGTGGGTGCCGCTCTCGTCGCCGCGCGAGAAGAACAAAGCCTGGTGGCGTGCGATGCGGGCAAACGCGACGCTGGCGTTTGCGCTGCCGGTAATAGCGGCGGGATCGGCGCGTGGGCCGACGAGCACGAACTCGTTATACATCAACGGCAGGCGCGCCAAACCGTCGCCAGAGGCGATGAATTGCGCCTCCAGTTCGGCCGCATGCACCAGCGCAACATCGCCGTTGCCGGCCCGACAATTAGCCAGCGCCTGGCCGGTGCCGACCGCGACCACACGCACCTCGATGCCGGACGACGCGGTAAATTGCGGCAGGATGGTATCGAACAACCCCGAACTCTGGGTCGAGGTGGTCGATTGCAGCACGATGAACGGAGAATTTTCGGCGCCGTTCGCAGCGCCCACCAGCGCGAGCAGGGCGCTGAGCAGCGCCGCGCAGCAGGCGCGCGTGGCGCGGCGCGCGCGCTCACGTGCCGGCAACTGCGTGGCCTGAGTAGCGCTGGTTGCTGACCGCGTCGAGCAAGACATGGGGCACCTCTCCACTACTGAAATAAAGAATCGACGCGCGGTTGGGGCGCGCTACGCGGACCGTGCGTCAATCATAACGCCGGGCGTAGCTGATAATCCTCACTGGCACGGTCGGCACTCAGCTTGGAGCGGCGCAGCCGTGTCGAGCTGCGCGCCGGGCCCGGCGCTGGGGCGATAGGCGCGAACGAATAGTGGAGAAGATGTGCACATGGGGAGTTGGGCGACACACAGTCACGTGGTCTTAAGGTTTTATTTGTCCACGCTTTTTTTGCAAGGCGCATTCGTTAGAATAAGCACACAAACGCATATTAGGCGGCTCTCACAGCAGCCACCGGGGAAATACCGCTGCCGGCCATGAGCGCGACCGAACACATACCACGATATGACCTCGCTGCGACCTTGGTCGGCAACGCCCGTGTGGTGAGTCTGGTGGGAGCCGGCGGCAAAAAGACCACGCTCTATGCGCTCGCCCGTGCGCTGCCCAGGCGGGTCGCATTGTCCTCATCGTCCCACATGGCCGCTTACGACGCCTCGGTGGTGGATGAAGTTGTGACCATCCCGGCGGGCACCGCGAGCCTGCCCGCATCCCGCGGTCGCATCGTGGCGTTCGGCGGCGCGGCCGAAACACCGCAGCGCATCCACGGCTTGAGTCTCGCGCAAATTGAGCGACTGGTGGCCGAGCATTGTTTCGACCATGTGCTGATCAAGGCCGACGGCGCGCGGGGGCGCTGGATCAAGGCGCCCGCCGCCTACGAACCGGTCGTACCGACCTGCACTGACAGGGTGTTGTATCTGCTCTCGGCGCAAGTCATCGGCGTGCCGCTCGATGAACGAATTGCCCATCGCGTCGCGCAGCTTGCCGCGCTGTGTGGTGCCACACCTGGCGCGCCGCTGACGGTCGACCATCTTGCGACCTTGTTGGCCAGCGAAGCGGGGGCGCTGCAAGGCACTGGCCGCAGCACGTTGTTGCCAGTCATCAATATGGTCGACAACGAAATGCTGGCAGTCGCGGCACGCGAGGTCGCGTACCGCGCGCTGGCGCGCACCACGCGTTTCGACCGCGTGGTGTTGGCGAACATGAAAGACGCGCGGGTGGTCGAGGTCATCACGCGCGACGACCCATCGGGAAAGCCGCCATGAGTATGAAGATTGCTCTCGAACTCGCCTGGCGTATCGAACTCGGCGGACAGCGCTACGTGATCGAAGGCCTGTTATTCGAACTGCTGCAGGCGGTCGATCAGGGCGGCCATCTCAATTATGCGGCGAGCGCGACCGGGGTCTCCTATCGTCATGCCTGGGGGCTCATGCGCACCTGGGAAGAGCGACTGAAGTTGCCGCTGCTCGACCTGCAACGCGGCCGCGGTGCGACCTTGACCGCCAGCGGTCGCGCCCTGCTCACGGCGCGCGCGCAGGCCCAGAACCAGGTTCAGCACGCGCTTGAACAGGCCGCCTCCGGCGCGACAGCCCTACTGGCGCCAACCCTCGAGGACGCCCGCGCTACCTTGCGTATTGCATCCAGCAACAGCGAACTGATCAGCGGCCTGGTCGACACGCTGCGTGCTGCGCAGTGGCAGGTGGTGCTCGACATGCTGGGCAGCGAAGCGGCGCTCAACCGCTATCAGCGCGGCGAAATAGATATTGCCGGCTTCCACTTGCCGCTGGGCGAACTTGGTCGCACGGTCGGCATGGCCATGACTACCTTGCTCGACGATGCGCGCGATCAGATTTTTCTGCTCGAACTGCGTTCGCTCGGCCTCATCTCGCACCCTGACCGCCCCATCAACGAGCTCGAGGAACTGGGCGCGGAAGGGGTGCGTTTCATCAATCGTCAGCCGGGCTCGGGCACGCGTCTGGTGTTCGATGGGTTGCTCGGCACACGCGGCATTGCGCCCGGCACCATCAGCGGTTATCGCAACGAGGAATACACCCACTCAGCCGTGGCGGCGATGGTTGCAAGCGGGAGTGTGGAAGCAGGGTTCGGCACTGCCACAGCGGCCGCGCGATTTGCGTTGGCCTTCAAACCGTTTGTGCAGGAACGTTTTTATCTGTGTGTGCGGCGTGATGCGCGGCGCGAACTCAGCGAGGCGGTCGCGGCTTACGCGAAGGTCGCGCTGGCGAGCGGTCCACGCGCGCCAGCGGCCAGTGAGATTCAACCCAGTGTCGCCTTGTTAAGGCGTCTGCATAATCCTATGTAGACGCCCCGGCGGCCGGCACTACTTCAGAATCCTGGCGCAGGATTCGAGGAAATAGTCGAGGTTGGCATTGTTGATGCCGGCCACATTGATGCGGCTCGAGCCGACCATGTAGATGCCGCATTCCTTCTGCAGGCGTGTGACCTGCTCAGGCGAAATTCCCAGGAAGGAAAACATGCCGCGCTGCTTGTGGATGAAGCTGAAGTCCTGGCCGGTAGCGGCTGCGAGGCGTTCGGCCAGCACATTACGCAGACCGTTGATACGATCGCGCATTTCGTCCAGCTCCTTCACCCATGCCACGTTCAGTGCTTCGTCGCCGAGGATGATCTCGACGATGGCGGCACCGTGGGCGGGCGGCATCGAATAGCTGGTGCGCACCACCGAGTCGAGCTGGCTCTGCACCACACTGACGGCCGCACTGTTCTTGGTGACGATTTGCAGCGCGCCGACCCGTTCGCGATAGAGGCCGAAATTTTTCGAATAGGAACTCGCCACCAGCACTTCGGGGCAGGTGTCGGCCATGATGCGCAGGCCCGCCGCATCGTCGTCGAGACTGTCGCCCAGACCTTGATAAGCAAGATCGATATAAGGCGTGAGGCCACGCTCGTTGCAGATCTTCGCGATCGCCTGCCAGTCAGCGCGCTGCGGATCGACACCCGACGGGTTGTGACAGCAACCGTGCAGCAGCACGAGATCACCCGACGGCACTTTGCTGAGCGCGCTCAGCATTGCGTCGGTGTTGAGGCCGTGAGTGTGTTTGTCGTAATAGGGGTAGGTTTCAATCTTGATGCCGGCGCTGCCGAGCAGCGGCACATGATTGGCCCAGGTCGGATCGCTGACCCAGATGGTTGCATCGGGGCGTGCGCGTTTGATCAGTTCTGCGCCCATACGCAGCGCGCCGCAGCCACCGGGGGTCTGCACGCCAGCCACGCGTTTGTCTTTCACTACGCTGTGATTGGCACCGAACATGAGTTTGCGCACCAGCTCGTTGAAGCCGGGGGTGCCGGGCGGACCGATGTAGGTCTTGGTGGTCTCGGTCGCGAAACGACGGCGCTCGGCTTCCGTGACGGTCTTCAGAATCGGGGTGTTGCCCTGTTCATCGCGATAGACGCCGACACCCAGATCGATCTTCTGCGCGCGCGGGTCGTCGCGGAACGAGGCCATCAGGCCGAGGATGGCGTCGGGACTCAAGGCTTCCAGGGTTTCGAACATGGCTTTATGAGACTCCAGGCTCATGGGCTGAGTTGATGAGGCGCGCGAATATACCACGGCGTATTGCGCCGGCGCGCGCGTAGCAGGGGCGTGGAACTCAGTGTTCGAAACAGCGCTGCGCGGCCGACGCGGCACGCAGCGCGTCGAGGTCGGCCTGCATTTGCGGACGGCGTTGTTGGGCCTGGAAGCGCTGCACCGTGCGGAACGGCAGATAGGCGAAAGCCGGCATCCACACGGTGCCGAGCAGGGCGCCGGTGCGGATGCGCGGGTCGCCCATAAAATCGGTGGGTTCCTGGTCGACCTGGCTGCGCATCAAGGCGACACGACGCTGGTAGAGCGTGGCGCAATCGAGATTGGTCGGCACCACCATGCGCGGCGCGGGCGTGCCGAGGGCCAGATCACGCGCGTCGTGACTGCGGGCCTGCACGAATTGTTTGACCTGGATAGGCTCGACGGCATCGAGCATGGGCGTGGCTGGCTGGATGTCCTCGGCATGGGCGACAGGTGTGAACAAGCACACCGCAATCATGATGGACAGAACGCGCAAACACATGGTCGGACCCCTCCGCTGACACAGGGGTGTCGGCCGGCAGCGGCCGATCTTGAGCGTTCGCGCTAGTCGCCGCTGGCGGGTGTCGGGGCGGGTTCTATATAGAGGAAGGACAAGCCGCCCGAGGCGCCCAGCCCGCGACTCGATTCGAGCGCCACCGGTTGCAGACCGACATTTTTCGCGCCGCCGCCGAACAAGGCTTTGGCACCGAGCCCCAGCCCGGCAGCGGCTGACACTTCTCCGCCGATGTATTTCCCGGCCAGCGCATTGGAGCCCGGTGCGATGTCCTGCGAGGCAGATAACACCGAGAAGGCCATACGCTCGTTGCTGCGAAAGCTCAGGTCGACGCCGAGCGCGATGCCGGTTTCGCCGACATAGTGCTCGGCCGCGCCGCCCTTGGTGTATTTGCAGGTGACGTCGGCGGTCGAGCGCACCACCAGATTGACGCGGCTGCCGGGCACGACGATGCAGGTCAACAAACCGACCTCGAGACCGGGCGCCTGCGCCTGCACGTGGCCGGACCCCAGCAGCAGGCCGCATAGCGGCAAAAGCAGGGCGGCGAGCGGCGGCATGTTCATCATCGGTTTCCTTGCTGGCGACAGGGGGCGAGCCACGCAGCGCGCGCTGGCATCGAAGTCGATTCTCGCAACCCGGTTTGATGCTTGTCCATCGCGACAGGGTCGATGAGGCTGGTTTTCGAACACTGATTTTATATACAGTATTCGTCCCATGAGCCACTGTTGCCCACGTCATGTCCAGCGCTTGCCCGCCCGAATACGCCGAACTCCATGCGGTGAGCAATTTCACCTTCCTGCGTGGCGCCTCCCATCCCGAGGAACTGGTACGCGAGGCCCATAGGCTCGGTTATCGGGCCCTGGCATTGACCGACGAATGTTCGCTGGCGGGCGTGGTGCGCGCCCATGTGGTGGCCCGCGAACTCGATTTCAAACTCATCGTCGGCACGGAAGTGCATTTGAGCGATGGTCTGCAACTGCTGCTGCTGGCCGACAGCCTCGGCGCCTATCAGCGCATCGCAACGCTGGTCACCCGTGGCCGCCGCCGTCAGCGCAAGGGCGCTTACGAACTGCATCGGGACGATCTGACGTTATTGAACGAGGCCGGCCTCGTCATCTTTCTGCCGCGTCTCGACGACAGTGACGACGAGGCGCTGGCGTGGCTCGCGGCGCGTTTTGGCGGACGGCTGTGGCTGGGCATGGGGCTGTTCTACAGCGGTTACGACCCTGTGCTGCTGGCCCATGGCGAGACCTTGAGTGCGCGTCACGCGGTGCCGCAGGTGGCCATCGGCCATGTGCACATGCATGCGCATACGCGTAAGCCCCTGCAGGACACCCTGACGGCCATCCGCCACGGCACCACGGTGATGAGCGCCGGCATGTTGCTGTTCGCCAATGGCGAGCGTTATCTGCGGCCCCGCGAGCGCCTCGCGCGTATCTATCCAGCGGCCTTGCTGGCGGCGAGCGTGACAGTCGCGGCGCGCTGCGATTTCAGCTTGGCCCAATTGCGTTATCGCTACCCGGCCGAGCTGGTGCCGGCCGCTTCGACGGCGAGTGCGCATCTGCGCGCACTGACGCTGGCAGGCATGGGCCGGCGCTGGCCGCAGGGCGTCACGCCTAAGGTCAGTGCGCAGATTGAACACGAACTCCAACTCATCGCTGAACTCAGCTACGAAGCGTTTTTTCTCACCGTGCATGACATCGTGGTGTTCGCGCGCAGTCGCGGCATCCTGTGCCAGGGCCGTGGCTCGGCGGCCAACTCGGCGGTGTGTTTCTGTCTCGGCATCACCGAGGTTGATCCGGCGCGCATGGAAATGCTGTTCGAGCGTTTTATTTCCAAAGAGCGCAACGAGCCGCCCGACATCGACGTCGATTTCGAACACGAGCGGCGCGAGGAGGTACTGCAATACATCTATGCCAAATACGGTCGCGAGCGCGCCGCACTGGCCGCGACCGTCATCACTTACAGACTACGCAGCGCGGTGCGCGATGTCGGCAAGGCGCTGGGCATGAGTGTCGAGCAAGTCGAACGGCTGTCGGGCAATCTCTACTGGTGGGACCGTGGCAACGACATGTCCGAGCGCCTGCGCGAAGTGGGTTTTGATCCCGATAACCCGATCATCCGCCGGGTGGTGATGCTGGTCGGTGAGATTCTCGGTTTCCCGCGCCATCTGTCCCAGCACGTCGGCGGTTTTGTGATCTCCGATCAGCCTTTATCTGAACTGGTGCCTATCGAGAACGCCGCAATGGCGGAACGCACTGTCATTCAATGGGACAAGGACGACCTCGATGCGCTCGGCCTGCTCAAGGTCGATTGTCTGTGCCTCGGCATGTTGAGTGCGATCCGGCGTTGCTTCGATCTGATCCAGGATTTCGACGGCCGCCGTCTGACCATGGCCAGCATTCCAGCCGAGGATGCGAAAACCTACGAAATGATCCAGCACGCCGATACCGTCGGCGTGTTCCAGATCGAATCGCGCGCGCAGATGGCGATGCTGCCGCGCCTGAAACCGAAGTGTTATTACGACCTCGTGATCGAAATCGCCATCATCCGGCCGGGGCCGATACAGGGTGAGATGGTGCATCCCTATCTGCGTCGGCGGAATGGCGAAGAGGCGGTCGACTATCCGAGCGAGGAAGTGCGCGGGGTATTGGAGCGCACCTTGGGTGTGCCTTTGTTCCAGGAGCAGGTCATCAAACTGGCGATGGTGGCGGCCGGTTTCACGCCCGGCGAGGCCGATCATCTGCGTCGTTCGATGGCGGCGTGGAAACGCAGCGGTGGCCTCGAGCATTTCCGTCAGCGCCTGCTCGACGGCATGCGTGCGCGTGGTTATCAGGAAGCTTTCGCCGAGCGCATCTTTCATCAGATCGAGGGTTTTGGTGAATACGGCTTTCCCGAATCCCATTCGGCGAGCTTCGCATTGCTGGCCTATGTCTCAGCGTGGCTCAAACGCCATGAACCGGCGGCATTTGTCGCGGCGCTGCTCAACAGTCAGCCGATGGGTTTCTATGCGCCGGCGCAGTTGATTCAGGACGCCGTACGGCATGGCGTCGAGGTGCGCGCGGTCGATGTTGAGGTCAGCGAATGGGATTCAACCCTCGAGGCGCGCGCGTCCGCTCCACGCCAGGCCGCGGTGCGACTCGGACTCGGGCGCATCAAGGGCTTGGCGCAGACGGCGGCCGCGCGCATCGTTGCCGCGCGCGGCGAGGGGCCTTTTGTCGATACCACCGACCTCGCGCGCCGCGCCGCGCTCGATCGCGGCACGCTGCGGGTGTTGTCGCAGGCGGGTGCGCTCGCGACCCTGGTCGGCAATCGGCATCACGCGTCATGGGCGGCGCTTGGTGTCGAGACTCCACTCGAAGTGCTGCCCGAGGCGCGCATTCGCGAGGCGGCGCCGCTGTTGCGTAATCCCAGCGAAGGGGAGGACATCGTCGCCGACTATGCCAAGCTTGGCTTCACCCTCGGGCGCCATCCGCTGGCCTTGTTGCGTGACCATCTGCATCGTCGCCAGTGCGTGACCGCCGCGCAGATAGCCGCCGCTCAGCCCGGCGACAGAGTGCGCACCGCGGGTCTGGTCATCAGTCGCCAACGGCCGGGTACCGCGACCGGTGTGGTGTTCGTCACCCTCGAAGATGAGACCGGCATCATCAATCTCATCGTGTGGGCCAACCTGGTCGAGGCGCAGCGACGTGAGCTGCTGCACGCGCGCCTGCTGGGTGTGATAGGTGAAGTCCAAAGAGACGGTGAGGTCGTACATCTCATTGCGCAACGCCTGTCGGATCATTCGCCTTTGCTCGGGCGCTTGATGGCGGCGTCGCGGGATTTCCATTAAAAGCTTGCGCTGGCGCAAGCAACCCGCCACTAGTCCGCCTTACATCGCGGACGGATTCCAGTACAATCGCGGCCCCTTATTGCGCTGCCGCAAATGCATGAGAAGAGAGATGCAGAAACCCGCAAACAAACCCGCCAACCCGTGTTTTTCCTCCGGACCCTGCCCCAAGCGGCCGGGCTGGGAGCCCGCTGTACTGGCTAACGCCCTGGTCGGTCGTTCCCATCGATCGAAGCCTGGCGCCGCGCGCCTCAAGGCTGCCATCGACGAGACCCGCGCCGTGCTTGGCGTGCCGGCCGATTATCGTATCGGCATCGTTGCCGGCTCTGATACCGGCGCGGTCGAGATGGCTCTGTGGAGCCTGCTCGGCGCGCGTGGCGTCGATGTGCTGGCGTGGGAAAGTTTTGGTTCGGAATGGGTGACCGACATCGTCGATATCCTGAAAATCGGCAACGCACGCAAGATGGTCAGCGCCTACGGCGAGCTGCCCGACTTGACCAAGGTCGATTTTAATAACGATGTGGTATTCGTGTGGAACGGCACGACCTCGGGCGTAAAACTCCCTGACGGCGACTGGATCCCTGACGACCGCGCGGGTCTCACTATCTGCGACGCCACTTCCGCCGCGTTCGCCATGCAACTGCCGTGGCCCAAACTCGACGTGGTGACCTTCTCCTGGCAGAAAGTGCTGGGTGGCGAAGGCGCGCACGGCGTCATTATTCTGTCGCCGCGTGCGGCCGAACGCCTCATGACCTACACGCCGCCGTGGCCGCTGCCCAAACTGTTTCGTTTGGCCAAGAAGGGCAAACTCGACGAGGCGGTGTTCGAGGGCGCGACCATCAATACGCCGTCCATGCTGTGTGTCGAAGACTATCTCGACGCGCTGCGCTGGGCCGCCGGCCTCGGTGGTCTCACTGCCTTGTGCTCACGCTCGCAGGCGAATCTCGCGGTGCTCGACGCATGGGTCGCCAAGACCCCGTGGGTCGAGTTCCTGGCGGCCAATCCCGCCGAGCGCTCCAATACTTCCATCTGCCTCAAAATCGTTGCCGACTGGTTTCTGAAACTGTCGGAGGACGCGCAGGCCGATTTCACTAAAAAACTCTCGGCCCTGCTCGAAGCCGAGGGCGTGGCCTACGACATCAACGGCTATCGCAACGCCCCGCCCGGGCTTCGTATCTGGGGCGGCGCGACGGTTGAGGCCAGCGATCTGACGGCGCTCACGCCGTGGCTCGACTGGGCCTACGCAGAACTGGCCGCCAAGCACACCGGCGCCTGAGCGCGCCCGACGGAGAAATTCGCATGTTCAAGGTTTTTGTTGCCGACAAACTGTCGGCCGAAGGCATCGCTGCCCTCAAGCAGTACCCCGAAATCGACATCGATTTTGCGGCCGGCTTGTCAGTCGCTGACGCCATCCCTCACGCCGCTGCCGCCGATGCGATCATCGTGCGCAGTGCGACCAAGATTAAGGGCGAGCTGCTGGCCGCCGCGACCAAGGTCAAGGTCATCGGCCGTGCCGGTATCGGTGTCGACAATGTCGATCTCGATGCGTGCACCGAGCGCGGCATCGTGGTGCTCAACACCCCCGACGCCAACGCCACCACCACCGCCGAACTCGCTATCGCCCATCTGTTTTCGCTGTGCCGCAGCCTGCCCGCCGCCGACGCCTCGGTGCGTGCCGGCAAGTGGGAGCGCAACAGCATGGTCGGCACTGAAGTGTCGGGCAAGACCATCGGTATCGTCGGATTTGGCACCATCGGGCGTTTGTTTGCCGAGCGCGCGCGTGGCTTGAAGATGCGCGTCATTGGTTTCGACCCCTTCGTCACCGAGGCTACTTTTGCTGAGCACGGTGTGGAGAAGGCCGATCTCGATACGCTGGTGAGCACGGCCGATTTCATCACTCTGCATTGTCCTGTCACCAAGGACACCCGCGGCCTGTTGAGCCGCGAGCGTCTGGCTTCGATGAAGAAGGGCGCACGTATCATCAACTGCGCGCGTGGTGGTCTCATCGACGAAGCGGCGCTGATTGAGTTGGTGGCTTCCGGTCATCTGGCCGGTGCGGCCCTCGACGTATTCGAAGAAGAGCCGCCGCCGGCCGATTCGCCGCTGTTCAAACAGCCCGGCATTCAGTTCACGCCGCACCTCGGTGCTTCGACCGAAGAAGCGCAGATCGCGGTCGGCATCGAGATTGCGCACCAGATTGCAGCCTTCCTGATCCGCGGCGAAGTGATCAACTCGGTCAATGTGCCGAGTATGGCGCCGGACAAACTCGCCAAACTCGCGCCGTATATGGATCTCGCGCGCAAGCTCGGACGTCTGTTGTGCCGCATGACGGAAGAACCGCTGTCGGCGGTGGAAGTGGGTGTGTTCGGTGCCGCGGCCAATCTCAGCGCGCATCCCATCGCGAGCGCAGCGATGGTCGGCATGCTGTGCGAACACCACGCAGTGCCGGTCAATCAGATCAATGCCATCCATCTCGCGCGACGTCAGGGCATCACCATGACCGAGGTCAGCTCGGCCGATTCGCGCGATTACGTGTCGCTGGTGCGCATCACCGCCAAGAACGGCAAGCAGACCATTTGCCTGGAAGGCACGCTGTTCGACGAGCGTCATCCGCGTCTGGTGCGGGTCAATGACTATGAGGTCGAAGCGGCGCTCGAAGGACAGTTGTTGTTCACCCGCCATGCAGACCAGCCCGGTGTGATCGGCGCGCTGGGCGAGATCCTCGGCCGTGCCGGCATCAACATCTCGCGCATGCAGGTCGGTGTCGCCAAAGACAGCGACCGTGCCATCGCGGTGGTCGGTGTGTCGCAGGCGTTGGAGCAGGGCACCCTTGACCAACTGGCCGGCATCGCGGCGGTTGATAAGGTGCTGCAGGTTAGTTTCTGAGTGAGAGCGGGGCGGCGCGCAAGGCGCCGCCTGTTGCTGGTGTGGGATTTAATGTGCGAATGAATTCGCACCTACAGAAGATACCGGTGCGAATTCATTGCATGTAGGTGCGAATTTATTCGCACATTAATTCAGTGAGCGACGGGATGCGGTGAGGGCTGCCTTCACGCCGCCAGTTCGTCGTCTTCCTCTTCTTCCACGAGATCGAGTCCCAAGTCTATCGCGGCAAAATTCGCTGTCGGCAGCTTGGCGACCAAGGTCTGCAGTTGGGTGACAGCGCTTGCCCAATCGACTGCGTTTTCGCCGGCGCGTTGCGCCGAACAGGCGTGGATGGCGGACAGTGCTTCAG
This sequence comes from Klebsiella pneumoniae, assembly GCA_945873015.1. Taxonomy (GTDB): domain Bacteria; phylum Pseudomonadota; class Gammaproteobacteria; genus JADJYF01. The sequence continues at coordinate 2,995 of CAMCBY010000029.1, read as the reverse complement.
CGGTGGCGCCTGCGTTGCAGGCCATCTTCAAAAGCATCATGGCTTGAGCTTTCGCGTTCGTGTTCAGTCCCTTCATATCTGCTCCTTGTTTCGATTCAGCTACGGGCCGCGAGGGTGAGGCGGGCGCGCTGAATTCTTTGGTCCTTACGCAGGCGGTAGCCGGTCAGCCCCGCGGCGAATTCTCTTTGCCGTCGGTCGCCCCGCGTCTTGCGGTGCGGCCTGCCGGCGCTCGTATGCCGCTCGACGGACGAGCGGATACGACAACGTATGGTATGGATCCCACCGCACATAGAGCAAGCCTGGGACGGTGCTGAAAGGTCGGCACCCTGTAAAAGATTATGTCCCGGGCGGGCCGCGGCGCTGCTCAGAAGCGGAAGACGCCGTAGCCCTGCTGACCCAGCGGTGCGTTGAGTGCGGCGCTGATCGACATGCCCAGCGCATTACGCGTATCGACCGGGTCAACGATGCCGTCGTCCCACAATTCCGAGGTCGAGTAATACGCCGACATCTGGTGCTGATAGGCTTCCAGGGTTTCGCGATAGACACGATCGAGTTCGCTTTGCTCGACCTTGCCGCCGAGGCGTTCCAACTGGCGCAACTTCACTTCCGCGAGCGTCTTGGCGGCTTGTTCACCGCCCATCACGCCGATGTTGTGGTTGGGCCAGGAGAACAGCATGCGCGAGTCGTAGGCCCGGCCGCACATGCCATAGTTGCCGGCACCAAACGAGCCGTGACACATGACGGTGAACTTCGGTACGTGGGAGCCGACCTGCGCCATGATCATCTTGGCGCCGTCCTTGGAGATGCCGCGCGCTTCGTATTCACGCCCGACCATGTAGCCGGTGATGTTCTGCAGGAAAACGAGCGGCGTATTGTTCTGATTGCACAGTTCGATGAAGTGCGCAGCTTTCAGCGCGCTGTCATTAAACAGCACACCGTTGTTGGCAAGAATGCCGACCTTGAAGCCCCAGATGTTGGCGTAACCGCACACCAGGGTGGTGCCGTAGGCCGGCTGGTATTCGTGGAAACGACTGCCGTCAACGATACGCGCGATCACTTCGCGCATTTCAAACGAGCGTTTGATGTCATTGGGGATGATGCCGTACAGCTCATCGGGATCGTAGTAGGGCGGCTCGACGGCATCGCGCTGCACATTCCACTTTTGCGTGTGTTCCCACTGCGCGACGATTTCACGGCCGATCGCAATCGCTTCTTCTTCGGTGGAGGCCGGGTAATCGCAGGTACCGCTGATCTGGGTGTGCAGGTCGCAACCACCGAGCTCGTCGGCGGTGACGATTTCACCGGTGGCGGCTTTCACCAGCGGCGGGCCGGCAAGGAACACCGCGCCGGAGCCGCGCACGATGACGGAATAATCGGACAGCGCCGGAATATAAGCGCCGCCCGCCGTGCAGTGACCGAAAACCAACGCGAGCTGTTTGACGTTCATCTTCGACAGCACGCTCTGGTTACGGAACATGCGGCCGGCCATGTATTTGTCGGGAAACAGTTCCGACTGCAGCGGCAGGAAGCCGCCTGCGCTGTCGCACAGGTGTATGACCGGCAGGCGATTCTCGATCGCCATGTCGAGCACGCGCACCATCTTCTTGACCGTCAGTGGATACCAGGCGCCACCTTTGATGCTCGAATCATGGGCGTTGATGATGACTTCGCGGCCTTGCACCATGCCGATGCCGGTCACCACACTCGCACTCGGCGCCTCGCCGTCGTAGGCCATGTTGGCGGCCAGAGTCGATAACTCGAGGAAGGGTGTGCCCGGGTCCAGCAGTTTCTCGATGCGCTCGCGCGGCATCATCTTGCCTTGGCTGGCCAGACGATCGATGTCCTTCTGCGGGCGGTCGAAGCGCGCGGCGCGCTGCTTCTCGTGCAGCTCGCGGGCCAGAGCGCGGTTATGGGCGTAGTAGCGGCGGAATTCCGCCGAACCGGTCTGAATGGTGGATTGGATGCGTGGCATCTCAGGACTCCGCGTGCAGTGAAATGAGTTGAGCGCCCTTGTCGAAAGTCTGATTGACCTCGACGTACACCGCCTCGACCATGCCTTCACGTGGCGCGACGATATTGATCTGCATCTTCATCGACTCGATGACGAGCAAGACGTCGCCGAGTGCGACATGGGCACCGACGCTGGCATTGACTGCCACCACCACACCCGGCATGTCGGCGCGCAGCGTGTCGTCGCCACCGGCATGTTGCTGGGCGGCGGTGACCGCGTCCTCATAACCAATCGAGAAGCTGCGATTGCCGATGCGCAGATGGATGCGATTGCCTTCCCAGGTGCGCCACACCTGGTAGCTGCGGCCATCGACGGTCAACAGCGCACATTCTTCATTGAGCGCGCCGGATTCCGTCACGGTATGGGCGATGCCATCGACAGTCAGGATCAGCTCCGGGTTGCGCGCGTCAATGCTGACACCGTGTTCAGTGCCGTCGAGATTGAAGGTGTATTGAAGTGCCATGTTCAGTTCCGCCAGGCGCCGATGGAGGCGTGGGGTTCGGGTGTTTCATAGACCAGACGCCGGAAGTCACCGACCCCGAGTGCGGCGGCAATGAGCAGCGCGGCGCGATCGGTATCGTCCAGCGGCGGGGCGACCAGATCGGCGGCGTGTTCGACGATGAAGCCGGTATGCAGCAGACCTTGACGGAATGTCGCATGGCGCAGCACTGCGCCGAGATAGTCGATGTTGTTGCTGACGCCGAGCAGAACGAAGTCATCGAGCGCCTGCACGATGCCGTCGATCGCCGCGTCGCGGTTCGAGCCGTGACAAACGAGCTTGCCGACCATCGAGTCAAACGCGGCTGTGATTGCCTGACCCTGGCGGATACCCCCGTCGAAGCGTACACCGGGGCCTTCCGGCACGCGCAGCAACTGCGCGACACCGGTGGCGAAAATAAAAATGTTAAGTGTGGTTCTGTTATTCTACTGGATGATTATAAGAAGGTAAAGGTATCCAAAAACTTTACGCTGGCGGACTACACA
>CAMCBY010000028.1 GCA_945873015.1 Klebsiella pneumoniae | reverse complement strand
TTTGCGGCGCCGGCCTTTGAAGCCTTCGCCTGCCATGTCGGCGAGACCATCGACCCCGAGCGTAACGTGCCGCGCGCGATGCGGGCCTCAGCCGCGATGGCGGCGGTCTATTTTGTGCTGTTGCCGGTGGTGTGGTTGGGCACGCTCGGCGCTGACACCCTGGGACGCGACCTGGCGCTGGTGCTGGGGCCGACCTTCGCACCGCTGTTCGGTGCCGGCGCCAAGGCCGCCGCCATCTGGTTCATGATGCTGAACATGTTCCACGGCACGGTGCAGCCGCTGGCGGGTGCTTCGCGCACCCTGGCGCAACTCGCCGAAGATGGTCTGTTGCCGCTGGTGTTCGCGCGCCGCGCACGCAGCGATGCGCCGTGGGTGGCGACCTTGTTCACCGCCGGCATGGCGATTTTATTCCTGCTGCTCGGCGACCCATCTGGCTGATTGCGGCGGCCAACTTCACTTACCTCATCGGCATTTGTCTGCCGAGTGTGGCGGTATGGCTGCTGCGTCGTGACGCGCCGGACATGCGGCGCCCCTATCGCGCGCCACGCGGCACCATCGGGCTCGGACTCATCGCGGCCGTGGTATGGGCCCTCGCGGCTCTGCTTGGCTTTCAGCAGTTCGGTTTGCCGACGGTATTGTTCGGGCTGGTGTTCGCGTTTTCCGGTGCCGCCCTGTATGCCGTGCGTCTTTACAGCGACAGGCGCCACAGCGGTCTGCCCGGCATCAAACGTTCGCTGCATCTCAAACTGACCGGTGCCATGCTCGCCGTGCTGGTATTGGACGGCGCCGGTTATCTGCTCGCAGTGTCGCAGTTGCCAGCGCACACCAATCCGGCACTGGTGGTCATTCTCGAAGATATTTTTGTCGCGGTGGCGATGCTCACCATCACGGTCGGGCTGGTCTTGCCGGGCATGATCGCGCACTCGGCAGCGGCGGTGTCGAAAGCTGCGCGGCATTTGAGTCACGGCACAGTAGCGGATTTTACGCGCGCCATGCTGGCGCTCGGGCGTGGTGAACTCGATGCCGCCTATGCGCGTGTCGATGTGGTGCCGGTCAAGGTCTATTCGCAGGACGAGCTGGCGGAGATGGCTGCGAGCTTCAATGCCTTGCAGTGGGAAATCACGCAAGCCGCGCACGGCCTCGCCAGCGCGCGTGAGGGCCTGCGCGATGCGCGCCACGATCTCACCACCAGCAATGCGGTGCTCGAACAGCGCGTGCGCGAACTCGACCAAGCCGTCACCCGCCAGCGCGAGACCGAAGACAAACTGCGCGCCGCCAAATACGCCGCCGAAGAGGCCAATCTGTCCAAATCACAATTCCTGGCCAATATGAGCCATGAGATCCGCACCCCCATCAACGGCATGCTGGGTATGACTGACTTGTTGCTCGATTCGCATCTCGATGGCGCGCAGCGACATTACGCCGACACCGTGCGCCAGTCGGGCCAGGTATTGTTAGGCCTCATCAATGACATCCTCGATTTTTCCAAGATTGAAGCCGGCAAACTCGATCTCGAATCGATAGCCGTGCGGCCGCGCGACATCGTGCACGAAGTGGTGGACATGCTCGATCCGCGCGCGCGCGCCAAAGGTCTGGAACTGCTCTCGAGCGTCGAGACGACGGTGCCGGAGTGGGTTGAACTTGACCCGCTGCGTCTGCGCCAGGTGTTGCTGAATCTGGTCAGCAACGCCATCAAGTTCACCAGTCGCGGCCATGTGTCGATCGCGCTGCGAGTCGCCGCGCCGCGCGCGGGTGCGCCGCTTGCGCTGCGATTCGAGATTGCCGACACCGGCATCGGTATTGAAGGCGAAGCCGCTGAACGATTATTCCTGCCCTTCACGCAGGCCGACGGCTCGACCACGCGCACTTTCGGCGGCACGGGACTGGGTCTCGCTATCAGCCGCCAACTGGTGGAACTCATGCGTGGCGAAATCGGCGTCAAGAGTGTGCCCAGGCTCGGTTCGATGTTCTGGTTCGAACTGCCGGTGCAAGCGCTGGCACAGGCGCCGAGCAGCATCGCCGGTGCCGCAGCGGGCAGCCAGGCGTTGATAGCGGCCGAAGCCGGCGCTTTGCTGCTGGTCGAAGACAATGCGGTCAATCGCGAAGTGGCTCTCATCAATCTGCGCGCGCTCGGCCTCGACACCGAGGCGGTGGCCAACGGGCGAGCAGCGCTGGCTGCGGTGCGGCGTAAGCACTACGCCCTTATCCTCATGGACTGCCAGATGCCTGACATGGACGGTTTTGAAGTCACTGCTCAAATCCGCGCCTACGAAAACTCGGCAGAAGGCGGTGATGGTGCTCACCATGTGCCGATAGTGGCGTTGACCGCCAACGCGATGTCCGGCGACCGCGAACGTTGCATCGCGGCGGGTATGGATGACTACATTCGCAAACCCTTCACGCGCCAGGATCTGAAGGCGGTGCTGGAGCGCTGGCTGGTGCCGAGTCACAGCGACGCTGCGCGCCCGCTGCCGGCGGAGCCAACGCCGCGTCTGAGTGTGGCGCCAGAGCGATTGCCGGCCCTTGACCGTGAGGCTCTCGAGAGTTTGCGTGTGCTGGAAAGCCAGGGCGGTGGCGACGCCGTGCGGCGGGTGGTGGACTTGTTTCTCGACGACGCCCCGCGGCTGCTGAGCGTTCTGCGCGGTGTCGATGTTGTCGACCGGCAGCGCGCTACCCATGCGCTCAAGGCCAGCGCCGCGCAGATCGGCGCGCTGCGCCTCGCCAATCTGTGTGCTGCCTCCGATGCCTTGCTGCGTCAGGGCGACTACGAGCGCGCCCACGAGCGGCTATCCTTGATTGATGATGAATTTCACGCAGTGCGCGCGGCGCTGGTCGCCGCCGGCCTGGCGCCGCCGGCAGGTGACGACGCGCGTATATCCGCCTGATTGCAATATTCGCGTGGCGCGTAGAATGGCGCGCGAATCTTTTTGAAGCCTTAAGGAATTTCACTGACATGAATCTCGACCGCGTCGACTCCGGGCGCAACCTGCCCGATGAATTCAACGTCATCATCGAAATCCCGATGAATGCTGACCCGGTTAAATACGAAGTGGACAAGGCTACCGGCGCACTGTTCGTCGACCGCTTCATGCTGACCGCTATGCACTATCCGTGTAACTACGGCTATATTCCCCACACCATCGCCGACGACGGTGATCCGGTCGATGTGCTGGTGGTGACACCGTTTGCCGTCACCACTGGCGCAGTCATCCGCTGCCGTCCGATAGGTGTATTGATGATGGAAGACGAGGCCGGTGGCGACGCCAAACTACTGGCGGTGCCTATCGACCGTATCCTGCCGATTTACAAACACTGGAATAAACCCGACGACCTGCAGCCCGAGCGCTTGCTGCAAATCCAGCATTTTTTCGAACACTACAAAGACCTCGAAGCCGGCAAGTGGGTGAAGGTGCGCGGCTGGGAAGGGCAGGAAGCGGCCAAACGCGAGATTCTGGATGGCCTCGAGCGCTATATGAAGGCTGAGGTCAAACCGCAGTTCTGAGCAGGTGTTGCAAAAAACCTGCGCAAGTTCATCCCCTGTAGGTGCGAATTTATTCGCACATTCAAAGGCGTTGTGATGCGCATCGCCGGGCAACCAATGTGCGAATGAATTCGCATCTACAGAAGAAACGCGGTCTTTATTCCTGCGCGCCGGCCACCGCGAGCCGGCGCAACATCGTGCGTTTTTTGTGTTGATGAGCCCGCATACGACGCAGCACGCCGTCCAGAAACGTCACCGCCTCAATCATGTAAGGGCCCTTGTTCAGCATCACGCATTCGGCGCGCACACCCATCGCGGCGTCGGTCACTTCGGCGCGCGACGGATAGCCACTCTTGGCCAGGGTTTCCAATACCTGGGTCGCCCAGATCACGGGTAGATGGGCGGCTTCGCACAACCACAGAATTTCTTCCTGCACTTCGGCGAGCCGCTCGAAGCCTAACTCAGCCGCCAGATCGCCACGCGCGATCATGATGCCGACCGGTGGCGAGCGCAGTGCCGCGAGCAGAATCTCAGACAGTGCATCGAAACCCTGGCGGGTTTCGATTTTCAACACCACACCCAGATGCTGACCGTCGCGACGCGTGAGTTCGTCTTCCAGCAACAAGACATCGTCGGCACTGCGTACAAAGGACAGCCCGACCATGTCGCAGTGACTGACCGCAAAATCGAGGTTGGCGAGATCGGCTTGAGAAAGACTGGCTAAACGCAGCGTGCTGTCCGGCAGGTTGATGCCCTTGTCGCTGCGCAAACGTGCACCGCCGGGCAGCGTGTGCGTGATGCGTACTTCGAGTTGCTGGCCATCATTGGTCAGCACCTCGCCGGCCAGTTTGCCGTCGTCAAACAGGATGCGATGACCAACCGCGACATCATCGAACGCGACACCCAGGGTGCTGCCGACCTGCGGCGGCCGGGTCAAGGTGCCATCGCTCGCATATTGTGCGGCACAGCCCGTCTGTTCGTCGCGGCACACCATGAGCATGTCGCCGACCTTGAGGCGCAGCGGCCGCTCCTCGGTCTTGAGATCGCGCAATACGCCGTGGGCGAGAAAGCGACCTTGACGACGCAGTCTCACCGCCGCGCCGTTCTCGACATAGATGCGTTTGACCGCCTGCGCGAGCCAGCCACCGTCGCGCGCTTCGAGCAGACGCAGCTTGCGATGGCGCCAGCGGCAGTCCTGAATTTCGAGCGCGTCGCCGGGTTTGGCGTCGCCGAGGACGGCGCCGACGATGGGCAGCACATAGTCGACCGTGTGCGGCGCAGGGTGTGGCGCGTCGGCGTCAGTCAGCCACACCTGTGCCGGACGCAGCACCGCGCCTGCCTCATCACGTTCCGGGCCGAAACGTGCGACCCGCGGCCCACCGCGTAACGCTCCCGTGCGCAGCTTGGGACCGGCCAGGTCGAGTTGCACCTTGCAGTGTCTGCCGGTCGACTTTTCGGCGGCGCGCAAGTGCGTGACCATCGCCGTCCACGCGTCCACGTCATCGTGGGCGGCATTGATGCGCATGACGTCCATGCCGGCATGCAACAGGTCAATGATGAGTTGCTGCTGGTGGGCGGCCGTGCTCGGCATTGTGACCATGATGCGCACCGCGCGCTCGCCCGGTGCCGCGCCGAGCAGGGCATCGGTGTGCTCCGCCAGCAATTGCCGGCCGCGCAGCGGGGCGAGGGGGAAAATGTGATCGTTGGCCGCAGAGGGCCCCTGTCCGGCGAGGCGGTTCAAACCGTTCAGCACCGCGTCCAGCGTCGCCAGGGTATGGGCTTCGCTGCGACCCAGGGAAGACAGGCCAAGGTCGCTCAGCGCCTCCTGCAAGGGCCGTAAATCGTGCTGGCGCAGGCTCAGATAGTGCAAAAGATTGGTTGCACTCGCACGATAGTCGGCGGTGGCCGCCGCCACCGCTGCATCGTGCTGGGCGGCGAATTTGAGCGCTGCCGCGCGCAGGTTATGCAATTGCGCACGCAGACTGTCGTAGGCGGCCGGGGAATCGTGGTGCGACATGGAGACGGTTCTGGCCCTAGAGTCGTCACCCGCCGGCGGCGGGTGCAGGTGGCATTCTCGCACCGCTGCCGCGGGCGGTCATCGGGCGGGGGGCACCTTGCTCAAGTTCGGCCGCTGCCCGCCGCCAACCAGCGGGGAGTCTTTGCCGAATATGCACGACATAAGTTTTCTTCAACAAATCACGCTGACCCTGACCAGTCAGACCGACAGTCAATCTCTGGCGCGAGCCTTGATTGAAGTGTTGAGTCACAGTGGCTGGGCGACCAGCGCGACGCTGCTCGAAGCGCGTTATAGCGGCGAAAATGACGTCGAGCCGGTGGTGCGGCTGTTCGATGTGGAACTCGGCATCGCCCATCGCACTGTCACCGACATGCGCGGTGTGACACAGGCGCTCGCCAGTGACGCGCCGGTGATGCTGCCCGCCGCCGGCAATGACGCAGCGCGCGTCGTGCTCACCATTCCGGGCAACAGCCCGCAACGGCGCCTGCTGGTGCTCGATGCGCCGCACGAAGACCCTATGCTACGCATGCAGATCCTGCATCTGGCCGACCTTTTCGGTAACCAGTTACGCCTCATCGAGAGCCGCGAACGCGATCAGTTGACCGGTTTGCTCAACCGCCAGGCCTTTACCCAGACCTATCTGCAGATGGCGAGTACGGCCGCCGAACAACTCGGCCATGAGCTGTGGCTGGCGATCCTCGACATCGATCATTTCAAACGCGTCAATGACAGTTATGGTCATTTGCTTGGCGACGAAGTGCTGCTGCGTTTCGCGCGCGTGATGGAGAGCGCGTTCCGCTACAACGACCGCCTGTTTCGTTTCGGCGGCGAAGAATTTCTGGTGCTGATGCGCACCGATGAGGCTGGCGCGGGTATTGCCCTCGAGCGCTTTCGCGCCGCCGTCGAGGCTTATGATTTCCCGGTGGTCGGGCGCGTCACGGTCAGCGTCGGATATGCGCGGGCGGGCGCCGACTTGCTCGCCCCCGATCTGGTCGATATTGCCGATCAGGCGCTCTATCAGGCCAAACACAATGGCCGCAACCGCGTCGTGCTGGCGGCGCAGGCACCGAGCGCCGAGGTGCGCGAAGTGGGTGACGTCGAGCTGTTCTGAGGGCGCTGTCGCGCTCACAGTGACCGGCGAGTGAAGGGATTAATTCAGATCAGCGTCGAACTTGAGAGCGGGATATGACGGAACCACCGCGTGTGCCGCGGCGGCTCCATAAGCGCTTTCAGCTTGCGGCTTTGGCCGCCGCTTCGCGCGCCGCGCGCACTTTCTCATTGGTCTGATTGAACAGCAGTGCGCGTCGCGTTTTCTCCTGTTCATCGGTCAGCGGGCGCTCGGCCCATTCTTTGTACAGATTGCGTCCTTTCTGCACTGCCGGCCGCGCGCCGACTTCATCGACCCAGCGTTTGAGGTGCGGGAACGTGGTGTTGACGCCCGGATCGATGAGTTTTTCGAGCAGGCAGGCCCACGGCCAGCTCATGATGTCGGCGATGGAATAGGTCTCGCCGGCCAGATAACGATGCACGCTGAGCTGTGCGTCCATCACACCGCACAGCCGATCGACTTCGCCGACGAAACGTTTGATGCCGTATTGCAGCTGGCTTGCGTCGTCGGTGAGATTCTTCGCGTAGTTCTTGAAATGGTTGGCGTTGCCCATCATCGGCCCGAGATTGGCCATCTGCCAGTACACCCATTGCAACACCCGATAACGCTCGGCCGATCCTACAGGTGCGAGGAACTGGCCGGATTTGTCGGCCAGGTATTCGACTATCGCACCGGACTCGAACAAGGCCAGCGGTTTTCCGCCGCCGGTGGGGGCGTTATCGATGATCGCCGGCATCCGGTTGTTGGGGCAGATACGCAGAAACTCAGGCTTGAACTGATCGCCACCCCCGATATCGACGGCGATGGTGTTGTACGCGATGGCGCACTCCTCAAGCATGATGCTGACTTTCCAACCGTTAGGGGTCGGCCAGTAGTAGAGATCGATCATAGGAAGTCTCCCGTCGCTGTTGGCAGCGGGCATGCTAGCAGCCTGTCGCACTCAGGACGAATCTGCTGTGACGCTGCCGACCGTCTCGCGACGATTCCCGGAGCCCGGTATCGGACACTGGGCGGGCAAGCCGGTGCGGCGCGTCTGGTCCGCGACTAGATAAAACCTGCGACGTTGACCATCACTTTATTCTTGACCACCTTTGCCGGCAGTTTGACCAGCGCGCGTTTGGCTTCCTGGTTGGCAAGCACCTTGCCGTCCTTGGCGAACTTGGCGCCGTGTCTCGGGCATCTGAACGCGTAATTGGGATGGCCGGGCGCGAGATTGATGCTGCGCGCTTCGTGGGTGCATACCGCATAAAGCACCTGCCAACTGGTCGCCGACAGTTTGGTGACAAATACCGGTGCCTTGCCGCTGACCAGCTTCACCAGTTTCGGTGTGCCGGTTGTGAATGTGCTGGGCGCCCCCGCTGAGGTCCATTGACCGGCCGTTGCTGCCGCCGCCTCGGAAATGCCGAAAAACTGCGCGGCGGTCACGGCCAGCGCACAGCCCAGCATGGCGCGGCGTCCCGGGCAGGGTAGCTGCTCCTCGGCACAATCGGCAGGGCTGCGGTCGGTGGCGGGATTGCTGGGAACGTCGTGTGTCATACAAACCTCAGATTCAAAAAAGCGACCAGACAGCGGCGGTTACGTGAGCAGTCTTGCCGGCGCACACCGGCTTATGTCGCTTCGACAGTCTAACGGCGCATGGTTCGTGCTGGTCGGTGCGAAATGGCGGTCGATTCACACTTTGGCGCTTCGCGGGCTGGCCGCTGCGCGCGCTTGTGTTCGGCAGTACGGCGTGACGGCGTTGCATAATTGCACTGCAAGCCCATCCATCATCATCACATTGGGAGACTCACCATGAGCGACAGTCAGTTCGAAACCGGCCTCAAGATGCGTAAGGCGGTACTCGGAGATCAATACGTAGAGCGTGCGATGGACGGGCTCGACGACTTCAACCGCGAATTCCAGGAAAAGGTTGTCACTGACTACACCTGGGGTTTCATCTGGGGCGACGACACGCTCGATCGCAAGACCCGTAGCATCCTCAACCTCGGCATGCTGGCTGCGCTCGGGCGCTCGGAGGAATTTGAGCTGCATTTTCGCGGCGCGCTGAACAACGGCCTGACGCGCGACGAATTGAAGGCGGTGTTGCATCAAGTGGCGATGTATTGCGGCGTGCCGGCAGGCGTGACCTCGTTCCGAATTGCACGCAAGGTGTTGGCCGAAATCGACGCCAGTTGAACGCGCTGCGCCATCCCGCGCGGACAAACGCAGGCCATTCGTGCTTAGATGCGGGCCTGCGTTGATGCAGGAGCGAAGCTGGCGCACTCCCCAGCGGAGACGGTCTAGCGATGGCTCTTGAGATTTTTCTACGTCTGGATGGGGTGACCGGCGGGTCACGCAATTATTACCATCCGGGTTGGGCCGATGTGGTGTCATGGCAATGGCACCTGTGCAGCGCAGGTTCGTCGCTGGCCCCGGATCAACTGCAGGTAGTGAAACGGGTCGGTATGGAAAGCCCGGCCCTCATGCAACTGTGGGCGCAGGGTGGCGTGGTGCCGGCCGCTGAGATCAGCATCGTGCCGGTGGTCGGCAAGCGCGATGCCCAGCAGAAATTCATTTCGGTGAAATTCGAGAACCTGCGCGTCATGGCGGTCGAAATCGGCGGCAGTTGCGACGACAACCACGCCACCGAGACCGTGACGCTGAAGTTCGCACAGGTGCGTTTCGAATATCACCACTACGCCGATGCGACTCCCGATTCGCCTACCGGTACGGTGCAGACCGTGGCTTTCGATTGGCAGGCACCACCTGCCTGACGGCGCTTGTCGCGCCGGCAGTTCAGGCCGCGCGTGACTCTGTCATGGCGTAATGGGCGACCAGGGTGGCCAACTCGCTGGCCGTGCCATCCACCGTTTCTGATGTCACGCCGAGGTGCTCAAAGGCGAGACTGTTGCCTTCGGCGAGCACATTGATGCGCACCACGGCGTCACTGAGTTCGGTGGCGGAACTCGCCTGCTCGAGCATCGCCCGGGCGTTGCCCTCGGCGAGTTCGAGAATGCCATGGCTGGCACGTGCGACCTGTTCGAGGCTGGCGCCGACTGCTTGAATATCGTCGGCGTTACGCGTCACGCCTTCGCGCGTCGACTGCATGGTCGATAGCGCGCGCTGCGTGGCATCGGTGATCTGTTCGATGATCTCGGTAATCTTGTCGGTGCTGGCGGCGGTGCGCGTGGCGAGTGCACGCACTTCGTCGGCGACCACCGCAAAACCGCGCCCCTGCTCGCCGGCGCGCGCGGCTTCGATGGCGGCGTTCAAGGCCAACAGATTGGTCTGTGCGGCGATGTCGCGAATCTCGTTCGAGGCCTGACCGACCAGCTTGACCGCGCTGTCGAGTTCGTCGATGCGGGCTGACGATGCCGCCACCGCGCCCATGATGGTCTGGCTGGTGCTGACCTCGTTACGCACCGACAGATTGACTTCGGTGACGATTGCATCGGCACCGCGCGCATGGCTGGCCGTGTCTCGAATGCGGGCCGAGACCTCTTCGACGGTCATGCCCATTTCTTCCAGTGCCACCGCCGCGTCATGCATGCGCCGGTTCTGCTCACCGAGCCGCGTCTTGAGGCCCTTGATTTCGTTTTCCATCTGCGCGGTTTCGCCCTTCAACCGCTGCGCGGTCTGCTGGATCTCGATGACCATCGCCGCCAGACGCAGACGCATGGTTTCGGCCGCTTCCAGCAATTCCGGAAATTCTTCGCCCCGTACCATCTCGACCCGTCGCCCGAGCCGACCTTCGGCCAATGCCAGTAAGGTTTTCTGGACGCGCGCCAGCGGCCTATGCACCCGCGTGACGTTCCACCAGCAGGTTGCGGCCGCGATCAACGCGCCGGCGCCGCCGCCGGCCAAAGCCAGTGTGTGGTAGTTCATCCAGCCGGCACCGGCAGTAGCGATGAACAGCGTGATCAAGGCGAGGCTGGTGAGATTGGCGCGCAAATCGAAGGGCAGACGCTCGACCAGAGTCGGCGCCGGGTTGGCAAATGACTGCTGGCCGTTGCGCACCGCCTGATAATAATCCTCGGCCAGCTGCACCTGCTGACGGCTGGGCTCGGTGCGTATGGATTGATACCCGACCAGCCGACCGTGCTCGTGAAACGGCGTGACAAACGCTTCTACCCAGTAGAACTCGCCGTTTTTTGCGCGGTTCTTGACCATGCCGCGCCACGGTTTGTTGGCCTTCACGTGCTGCCACAGGTCGTGAAAGGCGGCCGCCGGCATATCCGGGTGTCGGACCAGGCTGTGTTTGGCGCCGAGCAATTCGTCGCGGCTGTAGCCACTGATATCGACGAAAGCCTGATTCGCGTAGGTAATGACTCCTTTCAAATCGGTACGCGAAACGAGCGTCGAACGGGGCGGAAAGGCCCGTTCGACCTGGGTGATGACGGAACTGGATTTCATGGGACCCGAGATGCTCGCTGTATGGCAATTGCGATCCGCATAGCGGCAGGCATGCGCAATGGCTTGAGCGTCGTGCCCTCACTTCGAAGGTTTCACCCATGCCCTCGTTTGAAATGCACGCACCGGCGCCAGTGGTGCGGTGAGGGGTGTGCTAGATTGGAAATCGCGGATCAAAAACTTCAAGAATTCGGGGAGCCAGGTCATGAAAGTCAAAACGCTGTTGGCTGTGTTGTTGTTATGTGTGTGCGGTTTCGGCAACGCGCAGGCCGCCGATTCTGCTGAGACAAAACTCGTGCGCGAGTTCTTCGCCGCCTGGCACTCAGGCGATATCGATAAGGTGTTGTCGTTTCTCGCGAGCGATGTGTATTACGCCAACCATCCGTCGCTGAGTGGTGCCGACCCGGTGATCAAAGGCCTGGATAATATTCGTGCTTTCCTGGGGCCGTTTTTGCGTAAAGATCCATTGACGGTGCCGTTCACTTTTCGTACCGAAATCGGCAATGTGATCGCTGGCGGCGATGGTGTCGCGGTCGAGCGGCGTGACCTGTTTGACTTCGGACAACTGCACCTGTCGGTGCCGGTCGCCGCGATGTTCAAGGTCAAGGACGGCAAGATTGTCTATTGGGTCGATTATTTCGACGGTGATGCATTCGGCCCGGTCGCCGCAATCATGACCGCCTATCCACGTAAGTAGCCCGGCACCGCAACGCGACCGGCCGTGCCTCGGAGGAGGGCGGTTGTGCCGCTTCTCAGCCGGCGTGGGCTGGTGCACAGTGGCTGCTTTCCAATCGTCGTGCACCACGCCCCATGTCGGATCCCTCTTTGCTCGAACTCACCATTCCATTACGCGTGGCGGTTCAAGCCCCACACGGACTTCTGATCGTGCCGCTCTGGTTCATGGCACGCGACGGCCATTACTGGTGCGCATCGCAGCACGATTCGTTGTTGGTGCGTGCACTGCGTGCCGATGCGCGCTGTGCTTACGACCTGTCGACCAATGACATGCCCTATCGTGGTTTGCGCGGGCGCGGCGCCGTCATCTGCCATGCCGAACAGGGCGAGGCCATGCTGCGCGCACTGTTGCTGCGGTATTTTGGCAAGCTCGACACGCCGTTGGCGCGCCGCTTGTTGCGCCGCGCGGCGAGTGAAGTGGCGATTGAGATAGTGCCGTCGTGGCAGTCTGATTGGGATTTTACTGCGCGCATGCACAGCAGCCTGCCGCGCACGGCGAGCTGACGTGATGCTGGATTTTTTGACCTCGTCCTCGGTGGCGCTGGTGGTCGGCGCGAGCGGCGGCATCGGCGCGGCGGTCGCCGCGGCACTTGAGACTCACAGCGCAGTCGGCACGGTGATCGTGACGGGCCACCGCCATGCACCGCATGCCGGCGGGCGGCGCCTGGTCGCGCATGTCGACGTGACCGATGAAACGAGTATCGCAGCGCTGGCGGAAGTCGTGCGTGCGGCGGGCGAGTTACGCCTGGTGGTGGTCGCGAGCGGATTGTTGAGTAACGTTGCGGGCATCGCGCCGGAAAAATCCTGGCGCGCGCTGGACGCCACCACCCTGGCCACACTGTTTGCGGTCAACAGCATCGGCCCGGCGCTGCTCGCCAAACACTTATTGCCGCTGTTGCCGCGCCACGGGCGGGCAATATTCGCCGCGCTGTCGGCACGGGTCGGCAGCATCGAAGACAATCGGCGCGGTGGCTGGTATGGCTATCGCGCGTCGAAAGCCGCCTTGAACATGTTGCTCAAGACCCTGGCCCTCGAGCTGACACGCCGCGCGCCTGCGGCGCTATGCGTGGGCCTGCACCCGGGCACGGTGGATACGGCGCTGTCGAAACCGTTTCAAAGCGCGGTGCCCGAACAACAATTGTTCACGCCCGCGCAGTCCGCGCTGTGTTTGCTCAAGGTGCTGGACGGTTTGCAAGACGACGACAGCGGCGGCGTATTCGCCTGGGATGGCAGCCGCGTGCCGGCCTGAACAAAACACGCGGCGGCAGTGAGCCGTCGTCATGCCGACGACAGCTCAGCAGCGCACTTAAGGGAATACGATACTCAGACCTTCCGCCACCAGCGCCGGCTGGTCACGGCCTTCGATGTCGATGGTGTTCTCGAAGGTCAGACGAATGCCGTTGTCCTTGACGTCGTCCGCTGCCAGCAGTTTCTGACGCAGACGCACGCGTGAATCGACCGGCACCGGCGCGGTGAACCGTAGCTTGTTCAAGCCATAGTTGAGACCACGGCTGCGATGGGTGATGGTCCAGATGGCGGCACCCAGACGCGGCACCAGCGACAAGGTCAAAAAGCCGTGGGCGATGGTCTTGCCGCCCGGCATTTCGGCCTTGGCCCGTTCGACATCGACATGAATCCACTGGTGATCGCCGGTCGCCTCGGCGAATTTGTTGATCATGGTCTGATCGACCGTCACCCAATCGGATGCACCGATCTCCTGGCCGACCAGGTCTTTCATGTCGTTCGGATATTCAATAACGCGCATGGCGAGCTGCCTCTTGTACTGTTCGTAATCAGGTTGATGAATAGAGACGCGGGCGTATCGGTTAGCTCATGAACCGATGGTTGCGCCGCCGTCGATGACAAAATTCTGTCCGGTGGTGAAGGCGCCGGCGCGTGATGCCAGAAACACAGCGATGCCGGCCACTTCTTCCGGCTCGCCGATGCGCCGCAGCGGATCAAACTGCACGCGCCGCGCCAGGGTGTCGGGGTCTTCCCACAGTGCACGTGCGAAGTCGGTCTTGATGAGGCCGGGCGAAATGGCATTGACGCGAATATTGTGCGGGCCGTTCTCAACCGCGAGGTTACGCACCAG
This sequence comes from Klebsiella pneumoniae, assembly GCA_945873015.1. Classification (GTDB taxonomy): domain Bacteria; phylum Pseudomonadota; class Gammaproteobacteria; genus JADJYF01. The sequence continues at coordinate 3,500 of CAMCBY010000028.1, read as the reverse complement.
TTGCAGGTCGGCCGCCTTGGAAATGCAATATGCCCCCAGCACCGGCGATCCCTTCAGGCCACCGATGGACGAGACGATGATGATCGAACCATCACCTCGCGCAATCATCTCCGGCAGCACCAGTTGCGCCAACCAGTGGTTGGACATGATGTTGACGCCAAGGATTTTCTCAAACGCCGAATCCGGCAGGCCACTCATCGGCCCGTAGTGTGGATTGACCGCCGCGTTACATACCAGCACATCGATGGGCCCGAGCTCGGCGCGGGTTTGCGCGACCAGACGTTCGAGTTCGGCCTTGTGGCTGATGTTGGCCGGGATAGACACTGCGCCGCCGGCCTGGCCGGCGGTCTCGGCATTGATGGCATCGGTCACTTCCTGGCAGGCGTCAGCCTTGCGGCTCGAGATCACTACCCGCGCGCCGTGGCGGGCGAGTTCACAGGCGATGGCGCGGCCGATGCCCTTGGTCGAGCCGGTCACCAGCGCAACCTTGCCGGTCAAATCAAATAGCGAACTGGTCATGGCTGGCGAGACTCCCCGTTGATGGCTTAAGTGGCAATTATCGGGCCGACGCGCTGCGCGACCGGCGAGGGCGGCAAGATAAAGGAAAAGCCGGCGCGCACAAACGCCCCGTTTGTGTAGCCGGCGCCAGGGCGACCCGAACCCTCGCCGTCGGCACTGGTCCGAAGTCGGGTCTGCGGCCCGAGAGGGCGCGGGATGGGCGAGGTGTGCCGCGTCCATGCGATGATTGCCGAACAAAATAACGAGGAGAGGAAAACCATGGGATTGTCATTCAAACGATATGCGATGCTGGCCGTCGCCTGCAGCCTGTTCTCAGCAGTGCACAGCGTCTCGGCGGATGCCGCACTCGACGCGGCGCTGGCCGGTGCTCAACGCAGTGCCGAAAACCGGGCCCGCGACGCGCACCGTCATCCTGCCGAGACCCTGGCCTTTTTCGGTATCAAACCCGACATGACGGTGGTCGAGATCATGCCTGGCGGTGGCTGGTATACCGAGATCCTGGCGCCCTACCTGCGCGAGAAAGGCAAGCTCTATGCCGCACATTTCCCGCAGGACACCAGCAGCGCATACGGCAAGAAGTCCATCGCTGCCTTCACCGCCAAACTGGCCACCGCACCGGCCGTCTATGACCGCGTGCAGTTGACGCCCTTTCAGCCACCCCAGCAGGTTGATATCGCACCGGCCGGCAGCGCCGACGCGGTGATTACCTTCCGCAATGTGCATAACTGGTTGGCCGAGGAAGGCGAAGTGGCGGTGTTCAAGGGCGCCTTTACCGCGCTCAAACCCGGTGGTGTTTTTGGTGTGGTGGAACATCGTGCCAAACCCGGCACGACCCGCGCCCAGTCGCTGGACTCCGGTTATACCGATGAGCAGCTGGTGATCGACGCCGCGACCAAGGCCGGTTTCGTGCTGGAGGAGAAGAGCGAAGTCAACGCCAATGCCAAAGACACCAAGGACCATGGCAAAGGTGTGTGGGCGCTGCCGCCGAGTTATGCCGACGGTGACAAAGACAAGGCCAAGTATCAGGCCATCGGTGAAAGTGACCGCATGACCTTGCGCTTCCGCAAGCCGGCGAAATAAGCGAGTGCAACCGCCGAGTGCCACGTGGCACTCGGCGACGCTGGATGCAGGGGATTGATAGATGCGCCTCGAAGACGAAAACGAAAGCCATAACGTTGAAGACCGACGCGGCGGCGGCGGGCGGCGCGCCGGCGGTATCGGCATCGGCACCATCGCGATTGCGTTGGTGGTGAGTTATTTCACGGGCATCGATCCACGTACCCTGCTCGGGGTGGCCGAGACCTTCCAGAATTCCCAAGGGGGCAGCGTCGAACAGGCGCGACCTGTCGACCCGGCAAACGATCCGCAAGCCGCGATGAAATCCGAGATGGCGAAGGTCCTGCGCAAGACCGAGACCAGCTGGGATGCCATTTTTACGCAGATGGGCGGTACCTATGTGCAGCCACGCCTAGTGCTGTTCCGTGGCCAGACCGCGACCGCCTGTGGCACTGGCCAGGCTGCGATGGGGCCGTTCTATTGCCCGGCCGACAGCCGCGTTTATCTCGATATGGGTTTTTTTGATGAAATGGCCGAGCGCTTTCGCGCCGGCGGTGATTTTGCGCGCGCCTATGTCATCGCCCATGAGATAGGTCATCACGTGCAGAATCTGCTCGGCGTCAGCGAGCAGACCCAACGCCTGCGCCAACGCTTGAGTGAAGTGGACTACAACAAAGTGTCGGTGCGCGTTGAACTGCAGGCCGATTGTTTTGCCGGGGTATGGGCGCAGCACGCCAATCGCGTCAAACCATTTCTCGATCCGGAAGACATCGACGAAGCGCTGCGCGCTGCCAACGCGATTGGCGACGACATGCTGCAGAAACAATCGCGCGGTGTGGTGGTGCCTGATTCATTCACCCACGGCAGCTCGGCGCAGCGTGTGCGCTGGTTCAAGACCGGCTACGAGGGCGGCAGCGTCAAAACCTGCGATACATTCAAGACGCGCGACCTGTAGGTGCCTGGTCACCGTCTTATGAACTGTGGGTCAGGCTTCAGCCTGACACTGTGCCCACACCTAAGCTGACAATGCGTCTTGTAATGTCCGACTGAAGTCGGACCCACAGAGAAACGAATGAGGTCTTTATGCAGATGCGAATGAATTCGCACCTGCAGGGCTAGGCTTTTCTTGACGCGGCCATCGGCAATTGTGCGAGGCGCTGCATCTCCGCACTCTGCATCATGGCCGGATCGGCCAGATAGTCGAGCAGCATATCGGTCGCATCGAAACCCCAGAACAATTCGTCGTCCACGGCGAAGGTCGGCACGCCGTATACGCCGCGTTTAATCGCCGCTTCGGTATTGGCGCGTAAGCGCTCTTTCACTTTATCTTCGGCGATGGTTGCGCCGAGATCGGTCACGCCGAAACGTGCCGCGAGTCTGGCCAGCGCGGCGTCGTCATTGACGTCGCCACCCGTGCCCCAGATGAAATTGAATACCGCCTCGACCACCGCATGGTCACCGTCCAGCGCACAGGCTAGGCGCAGCACCCGCAGCGGGTTGAAGGGGTGGCCCGGTGGAGTCTTGAATGGCACGCCGAGTTTTTTCGCCAGCCAGTGAGTGTAACGATAGGTTTGTACCCGTTTGGCCGGGATCTCGGCCGGGCCTTTGTGTTCCCAGTGGCCGAGCAGGCCGGCGAACAACACCGGCTTCAAGGTGACTTCCAGATCCTGCGGCAGTTTGTAGAAGTGTTTGAACTGCAGGTAAGCGAAGGGCGAGATGAAGTCGAAATACCAGTCGGCGTGGCGGGCCATGACGGGGTTGCTCCGGCGCAAATGAGGGGGCGCCATTGTGCCGGGGTGCGTGCGCCGGCGAAAGCGCGCGTAAGGTGCGGCGGCCTCGTCAATCATGCCTTGCCCGGAATGCGGGGAATTCCCGCTATTCGGGCGCACCTACCCCGTGCCAATTGTGTCTTTTGGTGGCCGATC
>CAMCBY010000027.1 GCA_945873015.1 Klebsiella pneumoniae | reverse complement strand
TGCGCTCTGGCGCTCAATGGTGTGATCGACCGGCATCACGATAGTCTGCAAAGCACCGAGGTCGAATTCGCTGTCGCTCTCGATATCCAGCGTATCGAGTGCCAGCGTCTCGAGATGATCAGCGCCACCCCGTTTGTTCAGGGCATCGTCGAGTTCCAGGGTCAAGTCGTCCAGCGAACCGTCGTCATCGCCGCCGCTCAAGCTCAGCCCCGGATTGCGCAGCGCCGTCGCACTTGCCATATCCACGGTCTCGTCGCCGGCAATGGCGTCGAGTTCAGTGGTGCCGTCGAGTTCAAAGTCGAGGTCGCCGTCCAGCGAAAGCTCGTCGTCACCGTCGAGCACAATGGCATCCAGTTCTTCACCCTTCAGAGACAGCTCACCATCAAAGGGCTGATTGGAACCCATCGTGATCTCAAGGTCGCCTTCGTCGCCTTCAGATTCGCTGATGTCGAACACACCGCTGAGTTCGTCGCTGCCAGCGGCGATGTCAAAATCGAGCTCGGAGCTGCCGCCGCCGGCGGTGAGGTCAAGATCGAGACCGGTAGCGCGGACCACCGCGGGCAATTCCATTTCCACCGTCGGGTGATCTTCGATGTCGAGGCCGCCGATATCGAATTCAAGTTCGTCACTCGCAGCGCCGGAGGCGAGATTGCCACCAGTGATATCGAGGATGTCGTCTTCGTCGATATCATCCTTATTGAACGCCGGTGCCACGGTGTCACTGATATCGAAGGTCGCTGACTCGGCGGCGGCCGGCGCATCGCTGCTGCCGCTGTCGAGGTCGAAATCGAGGTCGCTGGTATCAATTTCGTTCGCAGCCGCCGGCGCCGCGGCGGCGAGACCCGACGAGGTCACATTCAGCAGGTCGAGGTCGTCGACCATCGATACGTCGCCAGTCTTGGTGACATCCAGCAAGTCGCTGCTGCCGCCACCCGTCAGGTCGAGGAAGTCCCCGTCGTCGGTGCTGCCGTCGCCACCGCCTGTGATATCGAGCAGATCGGATTCCTGCTCGGCGTCGCCGCCAGTGATGTCGAGCATTTCGTTCGGCTCGCCCACCCCTTCGGTCAGATCGAAGATACCGCTGGCACCGATCTCGAACGGCACTTCGTCCTTGCCCGCAGTCAGGTCGAGCACGCTGCCCATTTCGCCCGTTTCGGCCAGTTCGGCAGTCGAGGTCAGATCCAGCAATTCGCCATTCGCACCGCCATCTTCGGCGGTCAGGTCGAGAACGTTGTTGGTGCCGGTATCGGTTGCTTCGCCGACCAGATCGAAATCCAGCGCACCATCGTGGCCGCCGGGAGCATGGGTGAGCGTCGCTTCAGTGGCTTCGGAATCGCTGCCGGTGATATCGACAAATGCGCTCGAGGCCGGTAACAAGGTCGCCGCCAGCGCGCCGCCTTCGGCGAACAGTGCGCGGTCGGGCGACATTTCTGCCCACATCGCCAGCGCGCTTTCCCACAACGGATCGTTCTCACCGACCGCCGCATGCAGTTCGCGCGCAGCGTTCTCGTAGGACACGCGGTCGTTGGACGAGTAATACACCTCAAGCAGCCGCAGCTTGTATTCGTGGCGATTGGGGTACTGCGCGATGACACGTTTCACCAGTTCTTCGGCCTGGTCAAAACGCTCATAGGCGAGGTAAACGTTCACTTCTTCGAGCGGGTCGCTCTCCGGCGCTCCCTGCTGCACGGTGGCGTCGTTCGTCGCATCGACCACCGTGGCATTGGGATCAAACGCCGGCAGACCGGGCGTGGTGGCCTGCGGGTCAAAATTAGTCGGCGTCTCGGTGTGATCGTCGTCCGCACCGACAGCCGGTGTCGAAGCCTGCGTGACATCTTCACTGCCGACCGACGGCGTGGTGCGCAGCGGTACGGCCACCGGCGCGGCGCTATCGCCACGGCCCTTCAATACCGTGCGGGCCACCACGGCACCGAGGCCAAGCAGCGCCAGCAGCACGAGCCCGATGACACCGAGCGCGCCGCCCGGCACCATCTCCGCAATCGCGGGCGGCACCAGACTGGCCGGGAAACCGGGGGCCGCAGCCGGCGGCGTCGCCACCTCGATTTCGGGTTCTTCAGCGGCAGCTGCAGGGGCAGACTCAGCGGCTGCCGGCGCTTCGGTCGCGGCGGTGGTCTCGCCGGTCTCCACATCGATTTCAGGCTCGGCCTCGGCACCTGCCGCCGACGCCTCAGGGCTCGGCGTTTCGGGCGCTGTGGCCGGCGCGGCCGCGTCGGCATCTGCCTCAGCAACGACGGGCGCCTCGGTGTCGGTCTTGGCCTCGGTGCCGGCGGCGGCATCAGCGGGCTCGGCACCGGTCGCGGCAGGCGTCGTAGCAAGGTCACCTTGTTTAACGCCCAGCTCAGCGAGGCGCGCCTGCAGGGCGGCCAGTTCCTGATCCTTGATGTTCACCTGCCGCTGCAGGATGTTGATGATTTCTTCCGCTTCCGACAGGCGCTCGTTTAAGTCGCCGGCCTGTTGTTTGGTCGAATCGAGGGCCTCGTCGCGCGCCAGTTTGGCGTCGCCGCTGGCCGTGCCGGCGGCGCCGGCCTGGCCGGGTTTGCCACTTGCAGCGCCGGCCGCACTGCCGCCAGGCGCAACCAGTTCCAGCCGCGCATTGGGATCGGCAGCCGGTGCCGCTGCCGGTTCAGCAGGCGTCGCAGCGGCGGCAGCGGTGGGCGTACCGAGTGGCTGGGCAGCGGGCGTGGCGCCGGCATGGTGGCGGTACTGTTCCCACAATTGATGCTGATGGCGGATCTCGGCGGCGGCTTCCTTAGCCGAAATCGAGCGCATGGTTGCGTCGTCCGGCATGTGCAGCACCGCGCCACGGCGCAGCATGTTGACGTTGCCGTTGATAAACGCTTCGGGATTCTGGCGCAGGATGGCCAGCATCATCTGCTGGATTGAAATCGAATCGTCGGGCCGCACGCTGCGCGCCAGCGACCACAAAGTGTCACCGGCACCGACTGCGATTTCGCCGCTCGCGGCGGCGTTACGCGGCGCGGGCGCAGCGGCGCTCGGACTGCTCGTGCTGCGGGCAGGACTCACGGCCGGGCTGGCAGCCCGCGCTGCAGGCGCGGCGGCGCTCGGAATGGGGGTGACCGTACGTGCGGCACTCGGCGCAGCGGCGGGAGCGGCCGCCATGCGACGATTGGGGTCGTAGAGGGGCGGATCGAGCAGAACGGTGTATTCGCGCAGCAGGCGACCGTTGCCCCAGTTCATTTCGAGCAGAAAGTTCAGGAATGGCTCGCGTATCGGGTCTTTGGAGGTGACCGCGATGTAGTCCTTGCCGTCCGGCGTATCGGCGACCGAGAAGCGCAGTTGAAACAGCGCCGCGGCACGCTCGATGCCAGCACGTTGGAACTGCTCTTCGCCAGCCAGACCGACGGTCAGGGCGTCGAAGTCCGTGGCCTTGGCGCCAAGTACCTCAATACGTCCCTTGAACGGTTCGTTCAGGGCCGAGGTGGCCTCCAACGGTCCCAGACCCAGGGCAAAAGCCACACGACTCGCCAGACTGCACAGCAAGAAGGCGACGGCTCGATTCCGTAGCATGGACGTCATTCCTTAGTCGGTTTCCCCACGATGGAAACGCAGCCGCGTGGCGGCATGCGCACAGCGCCGTATGCCTTACTCACCCGGCAGCATGTCCCAAAGCTTCTAATATTCTTTATATATCGGAAGTAACTATAGCTTACAAATGACTTTTTACCAACATTTCCGCGATTTGGATACTGTTCAAGGCAGCGCCCTTTCGAACATTGTCCGAGACCACCCACAGGTTGATACCTCGCGGATGGGAGATGTCTTCGCGAATTCGACCGACGAAGACCGGATCCTGGTTGGCTGCCTCCGTTACGGCGGTCGGATATCCGCCGTCTTCGTGGCTGTCGACGACGGTCACGCCCGGCGCCTTTTCCAACAACGCACGTACTTCGGCGGCGCTGATCTTGGCGCGGGTTTCGATGTGCAGCGCCTCAGAATGGCCGTAAAACACCGGCACGCGAACGGCGGTCGGATTCACCTGGATGCTGTCGTCGCCCATGATCTTGCGCGTCTCCCACACCATCTTCATTTCTTCTTTGGTGTAGCCGTTGTCCATGAACACGTCGATGTGCGGCAACACGTTGAAGGCAATCTGCTTGGGGTACACCTCGGCCACTATCGGCTTGGCGTTGAGCAAGGAGGCAGTCTGGGTGGCCAACTCCGCAATGGCTTCCTTACCGGTACCCGATACCGCCTGATAGGTGCACACATTAATGCGCTCGATACCCACAGCATCGTGTATCGGCTTCAAGGCCACCAACATCTGGATGGTCGAACAATTCGGGTTGGCGATGATGTTGCGGTTCTTGTACTGCGCGAGTGCACCAGGATTGACTTCGGGCACGATCAACGGAACGTCATCGTCGTAGCGAAACTGCGAGGTGTTATCGATGACCACACAGCCGGCTGCGCCGGCGCGCGGCGCGTAGATCTTCGAGACCGAGGCACCCGGTGAAAACAGACCAATCTGCACTTTGCTGAAATCAAAGGTATCGAGTTCCTGCACCACCAGCATGCGGTCCCCAAATGCGACACGCGAACCGGCGGAACGCGAACTGGCGACGGCATACACCTCGCCGACCGGAAAATTGCGCTGGTGAAGGATAGCCAGCATGGTTTCGCCCACGGCACCGGTGGCACCGACGACAGCGACGTTGAATTTCTTGCTCATAGAATTGCGACCCGTAAGTTCAGTTGCGCGCTATTACAGAGCGGCGATGACCGCCGCGCCCATTTCCCGGGTACCGACAGTACGACAGCCGGCGGTGGCGATATCGGCCGTGCGCAGGCCTTGCTCGAGCACCCGCGCGACGGCGGCTTCGACGGTGTCCGCGAGCGCAGCCTCGCCGAGCGTATAACGCATCATCATGCTCGCCGAGAGAATGGTGGCCAAGGGATTGGCGACGTTTTTGCCGGCGATGTCCGGCGCCGAGCCGTGTATCGGCTCATACATACCTTTGTTCTCGGCATTCAGCGAAGCCGACGGCAACATGCCGATGGAACCCGTCAGCATCGAGGCGAGGTCGGACAGGATGTCGCCAAACATGTTGTCGGTGACCAGTACATCAAACTGTTTGGGCGCGCGCACCAACTGCATCGCGGCGTTGTCGACGTACATGTGTGAGACCTCGACGTCCGGATATTCGGCCGCCATGTTCTGCACTATCTCCCGCCACAGTTCGGTGACTTCCAGCACATTGGCCTTGTCTACCGAGCACAGCTTCTTGCCGCGCTGGCGCGCAATCTCAAAACCGCGCCGTGCGATGCGTGAGATCTCGTCCTCGGTGTAAGTGAGGGTATTAAATCCACGGCGCTTGCCGTCAGGCATGGTTTCGATGCCGCGCGGCTGACCAAAATAGATGCCGCTGGTCAATTCGCGAATGATCATGATGTCGAGACCGGACACCACTTCACTCTTCAAGGTCGAGGCATCGGCCAGCGCCGGGAACAACACCGCGGGGCGCAGATTGCAGAACAAATCGAGTTCCGAGCGCAGTTTGAGCAGGCCGCGTTCCGGGCGGATGGCACGCTCGACTTTATCCCACTTCGGGCCGCCGACCGCGCCCAGCAGGATGGCGTCGGAGGCGCGCGCCATATCCAGTGTCACGTCGGGCAGAGCGGTGCCGTGCGCGTCGATAGCACAGCCCCCCATGAGCGCGTGTTCGATTTCGCAGTTGAAGCCAAAGCGCGCTTGCAGCGCGCCGAGTACTTGCTCGGCCGCGCCCACGATTTCAGGACCGATACCGTCCCCTGCGATGAGGAGAATCTTGTGCGTCATAGCTGCGTTCCGAGGCGAAAAAAGGCGGCAAGGATACCGCAAGAGCATCGCCCCTTGCACCACGCCGTAGCACGCCGATCTTTCCGGTTATACTCCGCCGCTCCACGGCAGCCAGCCTTTAGCTCATGAATCCAGGATTGCTCGAACTCAAGCCCTATCCGTTTGAACAGCTCGCCGCGATTCGGGCGCGGGTGCATCCCCCCGCGGACCGTCCGTTGATCAATCTGTCCATCGGCGAGCCCCAGCATCCCACGCCGCCGCGCGTGCACAACGCGCTCATCGCCCATCTCGATGGTACTGCGCGGTACCCGGCAACCCGCGGCCTGCCCGAATTGCGTCAGGCGATAGTGAACTGGGCCAATCGGCGTTTCCACATCGCCACAGGCCTGCTTGATACCGAGCGTCATGTGCTGCCGGTCAACGGCACACGCGAAGCCCTGTTCGCCATCGCCCAATGCGTGGTCGCGGCCAACAGCGCGAAGAATCTGGTGGTGATGCCCAATCCGTTCTATCAGATCTACGAAGGCGCCGCCTTGCTGGCCGGCGCTGAGCCGTATTTCCTGCACTGCCCGGCCGCACGCGAATTCCGCCCCGACTGGGACGCGGTGCCCGACAGTGTGTGGCAACGTACTGCACTCATTTATGTGTGTTCGCCGGGCAATCCGTCTGGCGCGGTGCTGACCGGCGAAGACTATACGCGCCTGACGGCGTTGGCCGACCGCTTCGGTTTTTTGATCGTCGCCGACGAGTGCTATAGCGAACTCTATTACGACGAAAACCTGCCACCCCTCGGTCTGCTGGAATGGTGCGCGGCGAACGGGCGCGAAGACTTTCGCCAGTGCCTGGTCATGCACAGTCTCTCCAAACGCTCGAACGCGCCCGGCCTGCGCTCGGGTTTCGTGGCCGGCGATGCGGCCTTCATCGACCCTTTTTATCGGTACCGCACCTACCAGGGCGGCGCGATGCCGGTGCATGTGCAGTACGCCAGCATTGCGGCATGGACCGACGAAGAACATGTCGTTACCAACCGCGCGCTCTATCGGCGCAAGTTCGATGCGGTGGTACCGCTGCTGGCCGAGGTCTGCCGAGTCACACAACCGGCGGCGGGTTTCTATTTATGGCCGGAACTCGACGCCGACGATCTGCTTGCCTGCGAGCATCTGCTCGGCGTGGCCGGCGTGCTGGTATTGCCGGGCAGCTTTCTCGCCCGCACCAGTCAGCACGGCAATCCCGGCAAACACCGCCTGCGCATTGCGTTAGTCGCGGACCAGGATGAATGCGTCACCGCCGCACAACGTATGCAACCCGTACTTCGCCAACTGCAAGGAATTTAATGCCATGAGTGATCTGGCCGCCATCATCAACGACGCCTTCGAGCGTCGCGCCGACATTGACGCCAAGAACGCCAGCCCGGAGCTGCGCGACGCCATCGCCAGCACGCTGGCAGCGCTCGACGCCGGCACGCTGCGGGTTGCCGAGCCGACCGATAACGGTTGGAAGGTCAACGAATGGGCCAAGAAAGCCGTGCTGCTGTCGTTCAAGTTCGCCGGCAACGAAGTGATGCCAGGTGGCGCCACCAACTACTTCGATAAAGTGCCGCTGAAATTTGCCGGCATGGAGCAGGCCGAGTTCGAGAAAATCGGTGCGCGCGTGGTGCCGCCGGCCGTTGCGCGGCGCGGCTGCTTTATCGCGCCGGGCGTGATCCTCATGCCGAGCTACGTCAACATTGGTGCCTATGTCGATTCCGGCACCATGGTCGATACCTGGGCAACGGTCGGTTCGTGTGCGCAGATTGGCAAAAACGTGCACCTGTCGGGTGGTGTCGGCATTGGCGGCGTACTGGAGCCGGTACAGGCAGCACCGACCATCATTGAAGACAACTGCTTCATCGGCGCACGCTCGGAAGTCGTCGAAGGTGTGATCGTCGGTGCAGGTTCGGTGATCTCTATGGGTGTCTACATCGGGCAGAGCACCAAAATCTACGATCGTGAAACGCGTACTGTGAGCTACGGTTACGTGCCGCCGGGGTCGGTGGTGGTGTCAGGCAATCTGCCGGCAGACGACGGCAGTCACAGTCTTTATTGCGCGGTGATCGTCAAGAAGGTCGACGCCAAGACCCGCGCCAAGACCGGCATCAACGAACTGCTGCGCGGGATCTGATCGCCCCGCGCAACTGAAGCGGCAGCCTGGTCTTCAGGCCGCCACTTCGGCGATGGCGACACGCGCCGCGCATTCTACCTTGTGCGCGATTTCGTTGGCGATTTCATCGACCAGCGCCGAATCCCTGCCCTCCACCATCACGCGGATCACAGGTTCCGTGCCGGACGGCCGCAACAGCACGCGACCGCTGCTGGCCAGCCGTGCTTCCGCCTGCGCGACAGCACGCTGCACATCCGGCAGCGCCATCACGTCAATCTTCTTTTCCATGCGCACATTGATCAGCGTCTGCGGGCATTTCTGCATACCACTCTTCAAGTCATAGAGGCTCTGCTCGCCGCCTATCATCGCTTCCAACACCTGCAGCGCGGAAATGATGCCGTCGCCGGTGGTGGTCAGATCGAGACAGATGATGTGGCCCGATGATTCACCACCGAGTGTCCAGCCCCCATCGCGCAATTTCTCGAGAATGTAGCGGTCGCCAACCTTCGCGCGTTCGAAGCCCAGGCCGATGGTGCGGATGGCCTGCTCGAGTCCAAGATTGCTCATCTGCGTGCCGACCACGCTGCCGCGCAACTGACCGGTCTGCTGGCGCCGCCGCGCAATGATGAACACCAGTTCGTCACCGTCCACCAGTTCGCCCTTGGCATCGACCATGATCAGACGATCACCATCACCATCGAGCGCCACGCCGACATCGGCGCCATGCTTGAGCACAGCGGCCTGCAGTGCTGCCGGATCGGTCGCGCCGCATTCATGGTTGATATTAAAACCATCGGGCGCATTGCCGAGCGTGATGACCTCGGCACCGAGTTCCGAGAACACCGCGGGCGCAATGTGATAGGTCGCACCGTTGGCGCAATCAACCACAATTTTGAGACCGGCAAGGCTGATGCTGGAACGCACCGTGCCCTTGCAGAACTCAATGTAGCGACCGGCCGCATCTTCGACACGACGCGCCTTGCCGAGATTGCGCGAAGTCACCGTCTCCAAAGGGCGGTCGAGTTCGGCTTCGATTTCAAGCTCGATATCGTCCGGCAGTTTGGTACCAGCGTGGGAGAAAAATTTGATGCCGTTATCGTCGAATGGGTTGTGCGAGGCGCTGATAACGATGCCGGCCTGCGCATGAAAGGTACGTGTGAGGTAAGCGATACCCGGCGTCGGCATCGGCCCCAACAGATGAATGTCGATACCCGCAGCCGACAACCCCGCTTCCAGCGCCGATTCGAACATATAACCGGAAACGCGTGTGTCCTTGCCGATCAGTACCTTCTGGCGGCCCGGCGCATGGGCGCTCAACACCCGCCCGGCGGCCCAGCCGAGTTTCATGACGAAGTCGGGCGTGATGGGATGTTCACCCACCGTGCCACGAATGCCGTCGGTGCCGAAGTATTTGCGCTTGCGTTCGCTCATGACATATACCTTGCCCGCCCACGAGGCGGAAATCGATTGAAGCGTTTTTCCAAAAGTAGCAGGAGCGTGGTGGCGGCGGCCGTGGATAGCATCACAGCCGCGCCACTGTCTTGGAGTTTTATAGCGGCACCAAGTTAACAAGCGTTAACTTGATTCGATCAATGCAGACTGGCGGGGCCACCAATTTTGCCGTCCTTGCCGGTTTCACTGGCGGGCTTGTCTTCGACGTCCGGCCCATGCGCGCCGCGCGACGAATCGTCGTCCATCCAGTCTTCCGGCGGACGCGGTGCACGGCCCGTCATGATGTCGTCGATTTGTTCGACTCCGAGAGTCTCGTATTTGATCAGCGCTTCGGCCATCACGTTCAACTGCTCGAGGTTGGTTTCGAGCAGCGTGCGGGCGCGCTGATAGTTACGATCAACGATGTCGCGTACTTCCTCATCGATGAGATGGGCGGTCTCGTCCGACACCATCTTATGCTGGGTCACCGAGCGGCCAAGAAAAACCTCGCCTTCGTCGTCACTGTAAGTCATGGGGCCAAGCTTGGCCGACAAACCCCAGCGTGTGACCATGTTGCGCGCAATCTCGGTGGCGCGCTCGATATCGTTTGAAGCACCGGTGGTGACGGCGGTCGGGCCAAATATCAGTTCTTCAGCAATGCGGCCGCCGAACAGGGTCGAGATACGACTCTCCAGCGATTCCTTGCTGGAGCTGTAACGATCTTCTTCCGGCAGGTACATGGTCAAACCCAGGGCACGACCGCGCGGGATGATGGTGACCTTGTAAACCGGGTCGTGTTCCGGCACCAGACGACCGACGATCGCGTGGCCCGCTTCGTGGAAAGCAGTGAGGCGCTTCTCTTTGTCGCTCATGACCATCGAGCGGCGCTCGGCGCCCATCATGATCTTGTCCTTGGCCTTTTCGAATTCGTCCATATCGACCAGGCGCTTGTTCGAGCGCGCCGCGAACAGCGCCGCCTCGTTCACCAGGTTGGCCAGATCGGCGCCCGAAAAGCCTGGTGTGCCACGCGCGAGGATGGCCGGCTTGACGTCTTCGGCTATCGGCACCTTGCGCATGTGTACTTTAAGGATCTGTTCGCGACCGCGAATATCCGGCAGCGGCACCACCACCTGGCGGTCGAAACGACCGGGGCGCAGCAACGCCGGATCCAGCACATCAGGACGGTTGGTGGCAGCGATGATAATGATGCCTTCATTGCCGTCGAAGCCGTCCATCTCGACCAGCAACTGGTTCAAGGTCTGCTCGCGTTCATCGTGACCACCGCCGAGGCCGGCGCCGCGATGGCGGCCGACAGCGTCGATTTCGTCGATGAAGATAATGCAGGGGGCATGTTTTTTGGCCTGCTCGAACATGTCGCGCACGCGGGACGCACCCACACCCACAAACATTTCGACGAAGTCCGAGCCTGAGATGGTAAAGAACGGGACCTTGGCTTCGCCGGCGATGGCCTTGGCGAGCAAGGTCTTACCCGTACCGGGGGAACCGACCATCAGCACGCCACGCGGAATCTTGCCGCCGAGTTTCTGGAATTTGCCCGGGTCTTTGAGGAAGTCGACCAGTTCCTTCACTTCTTCTTTGGCCTCATCGACGCCGGCCACATCGTTAAAAGAGATGCGGATCTGGTCCTCGCCCAACAATCGCGCGCGACTCTTGCCAAAAGACATCGCACCGCGACCTCCGGCCCCGCCCTGCATCTGGCGCATGAGGTAAATCCATACGGCAATCAGCAGCAGGAAGGGGAACCAGGAGATAAAGATCTGCATCAACAAGCCCTGTCTATCGGGGGCCTGGGCCTCGATACGGACATTGTTTTCGAGCAGGGTGCCAATCAAGGGGGTGTTATCGGTTTCGGGGCTGTAGGTGAACAGATGCGAGCCGTCGTGCATCTCAATCTCGATGGTCTGGCCGTCGAGCACCACCTTGGACACCCGCCCGCTCTTGGCCTCGGTCACAAAGTCCGAATAATCGATGGGCCGGGATGCGCCATGACGCGGTGTGAAGTTCTGGAATACCAGCATCAGCACCAGGGCGATGACGATCCAGAGGACGAGATTTCTAGCCATAAGAGCCTTGTTTACTTCCTTCATACCGGTGCCGGTCCGCAGCGTGCGCCTGTGGACAAAGCGGCCCTGGGGGCGGAAAAACTATATACCATATTGTTTTGCCACGACATAAAACTCGCGCGATTCGGCCCGCGAGGCTTCGGGCTTGCGTCGCGAAACGTGAGCAAAGCTGGATTTGATACGCTTCACAACCAGTTCTGTATCGGCAAACTGAAACAATTTTATGAGCAGGCTGCCGCCCGGGCGTAACAGCGCATCGGCGAGGTCCAGAGTAATCTCGGCCAATTCCACCATACCCGCCTCATCGACGTCTTTCAGACCGGTAATATTGGGGGCCATGTCTGACATTACAAGGTCGAGCTTGCCGCCCACTGCGGCAATCACCTCGGCCAGTACCGCCGGGTCGCGGCAATCGCCGTGAATGAAGGTCGCGCCGGCGACAGGCTCCATCTCGAGAATATCCATCGCGACGACCTTGCCGCGCGGACCGGCCAGTTCCACCGCCACCTGGGTCCAGCCACCGGGGGCCGCACCGAGATCAAGCACCGACGCGGCACCGCGGATCAATTGATCTTTGCTGGCCAGTTCCTGGAGTTTGTAGGCGGCGCGCGACCGATAGCCGTGCTGGTCGCGCTGCTTGACGAAGGGATCGGTGTTCTGGCGCTGCAACCAGCGACTGCTGGAACCGCGGCGTGCCACGCTAGATATAACTGACGCTTAGAACTTCGTATTCGATGTCGCCACTGGGGGCCTTGACCACCACAGTGTCGCCTTCGCTCTTGCCTATCATGGCGCGAGCGATGGGGGAATTGACCGAAATCATGCGCGATTTGACGTCAGCCTCGTCCTCGCCGACGATTTTCCAGGTCACTTCCTCGTTGCTCTCAACATTCAGCAACTCAACCGTGGCGCCAAACACCACCTTGCCCTGGGCATTGAGCTTGGTGATCTCAATGATTTCGGCGTTGGAGAGTTTGCCCTCGATATCGTTGATGCGGCCTTCGTTGAAGCTCTGCTGCTCGCGGGCGGCGTGATATTCGGCGTTTTCTTTCAGATCGCCATGCGCGCGCGCCTCGGCGATAGCCTGGGTGATGCGCGGCCGGTCTTCGCTCTTGCGGCGCTGCAATTCCTCACGCAGACGCTGCGCCCCCTGAGCGGTCATCGGCGTCTTGCTCATACCTTGCACTCCCGATGCAGATCCTGCAGGCGACGAACATCACCGGTGCCGGTATCCGCCAGCGCCATCACTGCCGCGTGGGCGCCAGCCATCGTTGTGGTGTAGGCAACACGGTGATTGAGCGCATTGGTACGAATCATGTAGGAATCGCCGATCGCCTGTTTGCCTTCGGTGGTATTGATGATCAGGTCAATCTCGTCGCTCTTGATCATGTCGACGATGTGAGGCTGCCCTTCGCCGACCTTGTTCACGCGCTGACACTCTACACCCGCTTCACGCAGCGCCGCAGCCGTGCCCTGGGTGGCAATGATGCGGAAACCCTGCCGGATGAGCAGATGACCAAGTTCAATGGCGGCGGGCTTGTCCGCGTCGCGCACGCTCAAGAAGGCATTGCCAGTCGCCGGCAGCGCCATGTTGGCGGCCTGCTGAGCCTTGCCGAAGGCCTCACCAAACGTCGCGCCTATGCCCATCACTTCGCCGGTCGACTTCATCTCCGGACCAAGCAAGGGATCAACGCCAGGGAATTTGACGAACGGGAACACCGCTTCCTTGACCGAATAATAGGGCGGCGTGCGCTCCTTGTCGGCGTTCTGCGAAACCAACGACTCGCCAAACATGCAGCGCGCCGCGACATAAGGCAGCGACAAACCAATCGCCTTGGACACAAACGGCGCGGTACGCGAAGCGCGCGGATTGACCTCCAGCACGAAAATATCCTCGCCCTGGATGGCGAACTGCGTGTTCATGAGGCCGATCACATTCAGGCCGCGCGCCATGACCGCGACCTGGCGACGTAACTCGTCCTGCATGGCCGCCGTCAGGGTATGGGGCGGCAAGGCGCAGGCCGAATCGCCGGAATGCACGCCCGCCTGTTCGATGTGCTCCATGATGCCGCCGATCAAGACATCCTTGCCGTCGCAGATGGCATCGACATCGACCTCAATCGCCGCTTCAAGAAAATGGTCCAGCAACACGGGGGAGTCATTGGAGACCGCCACGGCCGCGTGCATGTAACGCTCGAGGTCGCGATCGTTGTAGACGATCTCCATCGCGCGGCCACCCAGTACATAGGACGGACGCACCACCAGCGGGTAGCCTATCTCAGCGGCGCGCGCGGTCGCCTCGGCGGCCTCGCGCACGATACGATTGGGCGGCTGACGCAGACCTTCGCGTTGCAGGAACTGCTGAAAGCGCTCACGATCCTCGGCCAGATCGATAGAGTCAGGCGAAGTGCCGATGATCGGCACACCTGCTGCTTCCAGCGCCCGCGCGAGTTTCAATGGCGTCTGCCCACCGAACTGCACAATCACGCCGCGCGGCTTCTCGACCGCGACAATTTCGAGCACGTCTTCCAGCGTCAGCGGCTCGAAATACAGGCGATCGGAGGTGTCGTAGTCGGTCGAGACTGTTTCCGGATTGCAGTTGATCATGATCGATTCAAAACCGGCATCACGCGCCGCCATCGAAGCCTGCACGCAGCAGTAATCAAACTCGATGCCTTGACCAATACGATTCGGGCCACCGCCCAGCACGATGATCTTCTGTCTATCGGTTGGCCGCGATTCGCACTCTTCCTCATAGGTCGAGTACATATAGGCGGTGGTCACATCGAACTCCGCCGCGCAGGAATCGACGCGCTTGAACACCGGCCGCACGCCGGCCGCATGGCGCAGCGCACGTAATTCGTTTTCGCTGATACCGACCAGTTTGGCCAGCCGCGCATCGGAGAAACCTTTGCGTTTGAGCGCGCGCATGCGCGTAGCATCCAGCGCCGCAGCACCAGCGGCGATGACGGCAGCTTCTTCATTGATGATGTCGGCAATCGCGGTCAAAAACCACATATCGATGCGCGTCATGCTGTGCACATCGGCCAGCGAATAACCGGCGCGGAACGCTTCGCCCACATACCAGATGCGCTGCGCGCCGGCGGCGGTCAACTCACGACGCAGTCGCACATCGGTCAATTCAATCTTGCTGGTGTCGATTTCATCGAGACCCGTCGCGCCGGTTTCGAGGCCGCGCAGCGCCTTTTGAAAGGATTCCTGGAAGGTGCGGCCCATCGCCATGACCTCACCCACCGATTTCATCTGGGTGGTGAGCCGGTCCTGCGCCTGCGGGAATTTCTCGAAAGTGAAACGCGGGATCTTGGTGACCACGTAATCGATGGTCGGCTCGAACGAAGCCGGCATCGCGCCATCGGTGATTTCGTTGCTGAGTTCATCGAGTGTATAGCCGACCGCAAGCTTGGCGGCGACCTTGGCGATGGGAAAACCGGTGGCCTTGGATGCCAGCGCCGAGGAACGCGACACACGCGGGTTCATTTCAATCACGATCAGGCGGCCATTATCGGGATTGACCGCAAACTGCACGTTCGAGCCGCCGGTATCGACGCCGATTTCGCGTAACACCGCGATCGAGGCGTCGCGCATGATCTGGTATTCCTTGTCCGTCAGGGTCTGCGCCGGTGCGACCGTGATCGAATCACCCGTGTGTATACCCATCGGATCAAGGTTTTCAATCGCGCACACGATGATGCAGTTGTCGGCGCGGTCACGCACGACCTCCATCTCGTATTCTTTCCAGCCGAGCAGCGATTCCTCGAGCAGGATTTCAGTGGTCGGCGAGGCGTCAAGTCCGCGACGGCAAGCTTCGTCGAAGTCTTCTTTGTTGTAGACCACCCCACCGCCCGAACCACCGAGCGTGAAGGACGGCCGGATCACGACC
This sequence comes from Klebsiella pneumoniae, assembly GCA_945873015.1. Taxonomy (GTDB): domain Bacteria; phylum Pseudomonadota; class Gammaproteobacteria; genus JADJYF01. Next base: position 2,320 of record CAMCBY010000027.1, on the reverse strand, counting down.
GGAAAGCCGAGTTTCTTCTGCGCTTCGCGCGATTCCTCAAGATTGTGGGCGATAAAGGAATACGCGCATTCGAGGCCGATACGGCTCATCGCTTCGCGGAACTTGGAACGGTCTTCGGCCATGTCGATGGCTTCTTTGGAAGCCCCAATCAATTCGACACCGAATTTTTCCAGTACGCCTTCGCGCGCCAGATCGAGCGCGCAGTTCAGCGCGGTCTGGCCACCCATGGTCGGCAGCAGCGCATCCGGGCGCTCACGCTCGATGATGGCGGCGACGGTCTCCCAGCGTATCGGTTCGATGTAAGTCGCATCCGCCATGCCGGGGTCAGTCATGATGGTGGCCGGGTTCGAATTGACCAGCACCACGCGATAGCCTTCGTCGCGCAGCGCCTTGCAGGCCTGAGAACCGGAATAGTCGAACTCGCAGGCCTGGCCGATCACAATGGGACCGGCACCGATCAGGAGGATGGTCTTGATGTCGTCACGACGCGGCATGGTCTAGCGTCCCGCGCGTGTACGCGCTATGAGCATAATGAATTGATCGAACAAGGGCTGCACATCGCGTGGACCGGGACTGGCCTCGGGATGCCCCTGAAAACTGAAAGCCGGCAGTTCACGATGGGCGATGCCCTGTAGCGAACCGTCAAACAAAGAGCGATGGGTCGCGCGCAACGTGGCAGGCAGACTGGCCTCATCGACCGCAAAACCGTGGTTCTGGCTGGTGATCAGCACACGCCCGGTGTCGAGATCCTTGACCGGATGATTGGCGCCGTGGTGACCGAACTTCATTTTCACCGTGCGCGCGCCGCAGGCCAGCGCCAGCAACTGGTGACCCAGGCAGATGCCGAACACCGGGGTGCCGGTCGCGAGTAATTCGCGGATGGCGGCGATAGCGTAAGTGCAAGGCTCGGGGTCACCCGGGCCGTTGGAAAGAAACACGCCATCGGGCTTGCGTGCCAGCACTTCGCTGGCCGGCGTGGTGGCGGGCACGACGTCAACTTCGCAGCCGCGGTCGGCGAGCAGGCGCAGAATATTGTGTTTGACGCCGAAATCGTAGGCCACCACGCGGTAGGGCGCGGCACTCGGCGTGGCATGGGCATTGGTCTCCAGCACCCAGCTGCCTTCGCGCCAGGTGTAGCCCGCGTCGGTCGTCACCACTTTCGCAAGATCGGCACCGGCGAGGCCGGGAAAACCTCGCGCGGCGGCAATCGCTGCCGCATCGCTGGCGTCGGGGCCGGCGGCGATGCAGCCGCCCTGGGCACCTTTCTCGCGCAGGATACGAGTCAACTTACGGGTGTCGATGTCGGCAATCGCGACGACACCCTGGGCACGCAGAAAATCGCTCAAGGACTCGCTCGCCCGCCAGTTGCTGACCGCCGCTGACGAATCCCGCACCACCAGGCCGCTGGCGAACGCGCGCCGCGATTCGAAATCCTGCAGGTTGATACCTGTATTGCCGATGTGGGGATAGGTCAGGGTTACTATCTGTTGGGCATAGGAGGGATCGGTGAGAATCTCCTGGTAGCCCGAAATCGCGGTGTTGAACACCACTTCGCCGATGCCGAAACCGGCAACGCCGATGGATCGGCCATGAAAAACAGTGCCATCCGAAAGCGCTAATACAGCTGAATCACTCACAGAATAATACCCGCATATGCAAAGCGGGAGGCGCCCGAATGACCGCTCCCGCTTGATGCGCCGCATTGTACTTGACCGACCATAACCAAGGAAGGACCATCGGCCGTCGTCACGCCGTCCCGCCCCTGTGAAGTACATACCGACCGAGCCGCCAATCGCCCGCGACACCCTCCTCGAGGGGCAACCGCGCGCCTGCGTGGTGCCGTGCGACGGCGGCCCGCGTCATTTGATAGTGGTGCGCAGCGCGGATCGGATCTGCGCCTATCTGAACAGTTGCCCACACCAAGGTGTGCGACTCGACTGGCAGCCTGGTGTTTTTCTGGATGTCGCCGGTGAGCACCTGCAATGTTCCATGCATGGCGCTTTGTTCCGTCCGAGCGACGGGCAGTGCATAAGCGGGCCGTGCGTGGGACGCACACTGCACGCAGTCACACTGATCGAAAAGGACGGAGTGTTAGGTATCGCGAGTACGCTCGCGATACCCGGCAGCGCACGCTAGCTCAGTTCTGGTGCGGGTCGGGGCTCGGCGCCATGGCGGCGCGATAACGCTTGATGCGATGGCTGATTTCGATCGCAACCTCGAGCGCGCGTTTGCCGTCCTCGCCGGTCACCTCAGGCAAACCACCGTGACGCACCGCCTCGACGAAGGAGCTGATCTCGGCCTTCAGGACATCGGTGCTGCC
>CAMCBY010000026.1 GCA_945873015.1 Klebsiella pneumoniae | reverse complement strand
TGCAGCCCGAGCTTGGCGTGATAGAACATCGCGGCGATCAGACTTACCAATAGTACGGTCACGAACGGCGATCGGATCCAGTTGGTCAGATCCACCACGTCATCGCGCATGTGGGTCAGCAAGGCGGTGACGAACCACAGTGCCAACGGCACGATGGCAATCGCGGTCATGCGCTGGTGTATCCAGTGATGGGAGCCTGAGCGGGCCGAGCCCAAGCCCAGCACGCGGCTCAAATCGCTACGCAGTTTCATGCCGCACCCCCTTGCGCGATAACACAGGCCCAGGTCAGTAGGGTCATCGCGACCGCTGCGCCGATGGCGATGTAGCCGGTTTTGTAGGCCGTGCCGAGTTCAAAGCCCCAGCCGGTATCCCACAACAGATGACGAATGCCGTTACACAGGTGGTAATAAAAAGCGAAGCTCCAGCCGAACAGCAGCACCTGCATGGGCAACGAGCCGATGCAACGCTGGGCGGCTTCGTAGCTCTCCATGCCCTGAGCGGCGGCCACCAGCCAGTACAGCAGCACCAAGGTGCCGAGCGACAGTGCAACGCCGGTAATGCGATGCAGGATCGACATGCCCGACGTCAGTTGCGGGCGATAGATTTGCAAATGCGGTGATAGCGGGTTTCCGGCCATGGCTTAATAGTTCACTTTGCTGGCGTTCACATTGCTGGTTTGCGGCGGTTGTCGATGCTTTGCAGCCACGACGGGGTGCTCAAAAATCTACGCATCGTCCTTTGCGTTCCCAATCACCGTAGCGGGTCGGTTCAAGGCCGGCGGGGCCGCCGTACTCGCGCGGCTTGGCAGGCGCAGGCTCAGCGGCGGGCTCAGCTTCATGCGCTTGCGCAGCGGGGGGCGCGGCCGGCGGAGTCGTGGCGTCGTCAGTGACCATGGTGCCTGATGTTCAGATGAGTGGGGTGCGCTCTGCGGCGCGGGCCTAGTATCTTTTCATGACCGGGTAATTTCAAGCTGAGGCAAGTAGCCTTATGCTTTTCGGCAGGATGAATGGATTCCAGGGACCGGTACGTCTCGAACTGCTGCCCTCGCGGTGGCTGCAGCGTGTATTGCTGACGCTGCATGTATTGGTCTGTTGTACGCTGCTGCTCGTTTATCCGATGAGTGGCATGCGCAATTGCCTGTTGCTGGCGGTTGCAGCCCATCTGCCGTGGAGTCTGCGCGCTGCGCGCCGCGTGGCAATCACCGGCCTTGAACTCGATGCCGCGCAGCGCTGGCATGTGTTGTTTTGCGATGGTCGCAGCCTCGCGGCGCGACTGACCGGCGCAGCCTGGGTCTCACCCTATCTGACGACGCTGGATTTTGTCTGTGCCGATGGCAGCAAGCGCCAGGTGTTGTTGCTGCCGGACATGCTCGACGCCGATGCGTTCCGGCGCCTGCGGGTGCGCTTGCGGCGCGTTGACCTGCGCGTGGCGAGGCCGGATTAAACCCAGGCCGCGCGCCTTCAGCCCCAATGCGCAACGCGCCACGCGAGCCACAGCTTGCGTATCGGCAGCAGTTCGACACGCCGTTCCAGGACCTGACAGCCATCGGCGCGGGTCAGTGCGAGGGCTTCGGCAGCGCAGGCCGCGAGGGTCAGCAACAGGCGTTGACCACGGCGCACGGCGCGCGGCAGGGCCGCGCTGCGCGCCAGCAGCGCGTCGCGCAAGCTGTCCGCTTGCGGTATCAACACCTTCGCGATTTCAGTCGACACCGACGCGCCGCGCACGCCATCGACACTGAGACCCGCCGCGCGCAGTGCCTGCTCTGGCAGCAGCAGCGGTGTCGCACGACGATGTTGGCGTAAGCCGCGCAGTGCGTAGCTGAGTTCGAGCAGCGCGCCGATTTCGAGCAACTGTTCGCGCTGGCGGGCGCTGACTGCGGCGCCGACTTCGATGTAATAACCGAGCACACTGCCCTGTTGGCGCGTCAGCCACGCGATCTGAGCGGCGCGATCGGGCAGCGGCGCCTGATTGAGGCCGTCGATGGTGGCTTTGATTACGCTGTCGAGCAGCGGCAACAGCGTCGGCGTGATGCGTATCTGCGTGAGCAGCGCCTGCGCCAGCGGATGACGCGCGTGGCCTTGGGCGAGTTGTTCTATCTCGGTCTGCCACCAGGCGAGTTTGAGGTGAGCGATGCCGCGATCCGAACAACTGCCCGGAATATCGGTGACGGCTCGGCGGCATGCTTCCATGACGCGTAGTGTGTGGCGCACGGGTGGCGCGAGATAAAGGCTGGCGTAATAGAAGTCATCGGGCGGCGCGATGACGCCATCGCCGCTCGGCGCGTAGTCGCCACTGCTCAGATCCACGTCAGCAGATCCCGTGCGCATCCGATACTGCCATCGCCGCCCCACTGTTCGGGGCGATCATCGGCACCGAGGTAACCATACAGCGCCACCAGCGCCGACATGCCGGCTGCGCGTGCCGCTTCGATATCCCTTTCGGCGTCGCCGACATAAAGGCAGGCTTGCGGTGCGATGCCTAGCTCGCGCGCACCGGCCAGCAGTGGATCGGGGAACGGTTTGGCGCGCGCTGTGCTGTCGCCGGACACCACACAGGCCGCGCGGGTATCGAGACCCAGCGTGGCCAGCAAGGGGGTGGTCAACCAGCCGGGTTTGTTGGTGACGATGCCCCACGCTACGGCGCGTGCTTCAAGCGTCACCAGGACTTCGTCCATGCCCTCGAACAGCACCGCGCCCTGACCGAGCACGGCGGCATAAAGTTCGAGAAAACGCAGGCGCCGGCGTTCGAATTCGGGATGCTCAGCGTCAGTACCGAAGCCGACGCGAATCATGGCCGGACTGCCGTGCGATACCTGTGGTCGGATGATCGCGGCCGGCAGCGGCGGCAGACCTTCTTCAGCGCGCAGCGCGTTCAGAGCGATGACAAAATCGGGCGCGGTATCGAGCAGCGTACCATCCAGATCGAACAGCACTGCGCGCGGTGTCGATGCTCGTTTCATGGCGTGTGGATCAGGCGGCTTCGCGGGTGAACGTGGCGAGATAGTTCACCGTCGGTCGCACGCCCAGACGCGCGCGGCGCGTCCACGGGTCGTAGTGCATGCCACGCACATCGCGCGTTTCAAGTCCGCTGGCGCGCGCCATGCCGGCCAGTTCCGAAGGACGGATGAACTGCATGTAGTCATGGGTGCCGCGCGGCACCAGACGTAATACATATTCGGCCATCACCACGCCCAGCACATAGGCGGCGGCGTTGCGATTCAAGGTCGACATGACCAACACACCGCCAGGCTTCAACAGCGCGGCCAAGGCCGCCACCAGCGATGCGGGATCGGGCACGTGTTCTATCAGTTCAAGGCAACTCACCACATCGAAATGGCGCGGCTGTCGCGCCGCCAGTTGTTCAGCGGTCAAGGTTTCGTAGTGCACCGGTGTGGCCTGCATGAGCGCGTGATGGCGTGCCACTTCGATCAGTTCCGCCGACGCATCGATGGCGGTGACGTGGGCGCCACCGCGCGCCAGTGCTTCGCTGAAAATGCCACCGCCACAACCGATGTCGGCTACCAGCGCGCCCTGCACACGCGCCTGTGAGGCGAGGTAGTCGTAACGACAGGGATTGATGTCGTGCAAGGTGCGACACGGTCCGTGGCTGTCCCACCAGTGATCAGCGAGGGCGGAAAATTTGTCGCGTTCGTCTGAAGATAGATTGATGGTCATGGCAAACATTCATGGCAGACAGAAACGCCATTGTAGGTGCGAATTCATTCGCACATTCAGTGCTGAGCAAGCCGCAGCCCCGAGGCGCCAGCGAATCTGCGCCTACTCGACCGAGCGCGCGACGCGGAAGCCGGTATAGGCATCGCCCGCAGCGTCCAACGGCACGCGTGCCGCGCTGCGCAGCGCGCTGGCGTGGTCGGCATAGGAGCCACCGCGCACCACACGGCGTGCCTCGCCGTCGCTGCGCGCACGCCCATCGGCGCTGGCGCCGGCATAACTCGCCTGCCACGCATCGGCGACCCATTCGCGCACATTGCCGAGCATGTGATAGAGCTTGAAATCATTGCGGTTGACGCTGCGGTCGGCCGCCGGCAAGGGCGTGGTGGCCGTGGTCTTGAAGCTGTAGCGCGCGTGGGTGGGCAGGATTTCGGAACCGAAAGGATAGGCAGTGGTGCTGCCGGCGCGTGCCGCGTATTCCCATTCCGCTTCGCTCGGCAGGCGATAGTTGATGCCGCTGGTCACGCTCAGCCACTGTGCGTAGGTCGTGGCCATCGCCCACGATACGTTCACCACCGGCAAGGCCGGGTTATCCCACGGCTGCGCGGGGCAGGGGGTGTTGCTGTGTTTGCAGAACTGCGCAAATTCGCCGGCACTGACTTCATACAGGCCGATGGCGAAGGGGCGTTCCAGTTTTACCGTGTGGCGCGGTTGTTCTTCGGCCGCCTCGCCACCCATCTCGAATTGACCGGCGGGTATCACGACCAGCGCCGGGCCTTTGCCGATGCCGGCCAGCGTGTCCTGACAGAACGGCCGGCGGGTTTTGGCGAGGCTGGCTTTACACGTGCTGCGCCCAGCCTTGGCGGCAGCTGGTGTGGGCGTCACGGCGGCAACTTCCGCCACCTTTGTGGTGGCGGGCGCAGGTGTCTGGGCAGGCACGGCTGACACACTGGCAGGCGCTGCTGACGGCGATGTCGGCGCGGCAACGGGCGCTGCAATCGGGGGGGCCTCCACGGCCGCGACCGCGACGGGTTCGGCCGCGCTGGTCACGGGCTCGGCCGCACTGGCGGCGGCCGCCGCCTTGTTTGCCGCGTCAGCCACGCGCTGATGGGCAAACTCCGCACTGGCGCTGCGCCATACTTCACGTGCTTTACGCAGACGCGCATCCTCGACGCCGAGCCGGTCCATGAGATCGAGCAATTGCTGTTGGGTGCTGAGCGCTTCTTCGGCATCACCCAAGGTGATCAGGGCGTTCTCGGCCTGAATCTGATCGAGTGCCTTGTCGGTCAAGCGCCGCATGACCGGTGCGTCGCGCAGCGCGCTGCGCGACGCTTCATCGAGCGTGTCCCATTGTGCAGCGAGGGCCTGCAACTGCGGACCGTCCCATTGATTGGCGGTGACAAATGCGCTGAGCGGATCGGCCGCCGTCACTATCTCGGTGGTGGCCGCCGGAGCGGTCGCAGGCGCGGCTTTATCGGCGGCCAGGAACAGGTAAGCACCCACCGCGCCGCCGACCAGCAGCAGCGCAATTATCGCCAGCATCGGCGGCTTGCCCGAGGCGGCTCGTACCGGCACTTTGATGGCCGGCAGCGGCGTGAGGATCTCCTGGGTGGTGTCGCCCTCGTCATCGACGTAAGGAAAGACGGTGCGTTGATCGGGCTCGGGCGCCTGATAGGACAGCGCAGTCAATTGCCCGGCGACGATGCGGGTCAGCAGATCGTGGCGCTGGCGACGGTAGGTTTCACGATCAAGGGCACCCGCCGCATAGGCGCGCGACAAGTCACGCAGGGTCGTGGCGTTCATGACGGACTTCGCGGTGCGAAACGCAGGGCGTGCATGATCGACGCTCGCCCTCAGGAACCCAATTCGAGCACCACGCGGAATCCGGTGGCTTTGTCGGCATTGCCGTCGTGGGCTTTCTCAAGCGCGATATCGCACTTGCTGAACATATCCTCGTAAGCCCCGCCGCGTGCTTCGACAGCACCACCATCGACCACCCATTCCTGCACATTGCCGACATAGTTGTACAAACCCCAACCGTTGGCCTTGCCGGTGTTGACGCCCATCGTGCCCTGGCCCTTCAACACCTGCCCGGCCTGTTCGACGCGGCAGTTGTAGTCCTTCTTCGGCTGATCGCCACCCGCGTTGGCGGCATAGGCCCATTCCTGATTGGTCGGCAGACGGAATTTCTGGCCGGTGCGCTCGGACAACCACGCGGTGTATTCCTGCGCTTGCGCGAGGCTGATACCGGTCACCGGCAGCACCGCGTCCTGACTGGGCAGCGGTGAGCATTTGCCGCTCATCTTGCAGTAGCGATTGAAGTCCGCGACCGTGACCTCGAACTTGCCGACGGCAAACGGTTTGGCGATGCCTTCGCCGGCCGGCACCACCACCATGTAAGGCCCCGGTTCCTTGCTGGCTACAAAATAGAAACAGGTGCCGGCCTTGCGCTTGCCATGGCCCGCGAGTTTGGACTCACAGGGATTGGTCGGGGGCGGTGGCGGCTCGAGCGGCGCCGCGCCGCCGGCAAGTTTGGCCAATTCCTGATCGAGCTTGAGTTTGCGCTGTTTGAGCGCGGCATTGTCCGACCACAAGGCAAACGCGTTGTCGAGTTCGCCACGCGCCGCGAGCAGCACCGTGTTGGCTTTGTCCTTGCTCGCATCCTCTCTGTCGGCCTGCCATTGCGCGACGCCGGACTTGCCTTCGTTGAAGCGTGCATCGAACTTGCCGACGATGTCCTTGACCTGTTTGACGCGCGCATTGAAGGCGCCTTTCAAGGTCACGATCTCAGCATTCTCGGCTTCATCACGGGTCGCTTTGAGCAACAGATCTTTGGCCACCGACAGCATCGCCTTGTCGAGCGCCTTCTTGATGTCCGGCGCGTATTTCGAAGTCGGCGCGCTGAGCTTGACCGGCTCGATGGAGGCGATGGGCTGATTGCCCGGGAAGACCTCCTTGGCCTGTTTGATGATGTCGTTGGCGGCCACGCCTTCGCTGGTCTTCAAGGTCTCGATACGTGTGGCAATGTCCTGCGCCCAAGCGCCTTCCGCCTTGCTGAACTCACCCGGGTCGAGCACTTGTACTTCGGCGACCTTGGCCAGTGCTTCGGCGATGTCGAAATCGGGACGCTTGAGCATCTTCGCCAGTTCCTGCTTGTTGCCATCGACGGTGTAATCGCGCACCGCGAGTTTGCAGTCCTGGCGCTGCGGTTGCAGATCGGCGCAGGCCTTGGCAAAACGCAGCGCCGCTGCGAAATCGTTTTTCGGCACCTGCTGTGTGGCGAGCTTGAGATAAGCGCTGGCGAGCAGCCGCGGCGCGTCGTCGCTGACATAGGTGTCCGGGGTCTTCTCGACTTCCTTGCGCAGACCGTCGAGGGTCTTGGCAGCGTTGGCGACATCGCCGGCCTTGGCCTGCGATTCAAAGGTCTCTTTCAAACCATCGATACGTGCCAGACGTGCCTGTTCCTCCTGCTCACGTTCAAAGGTGTCGGTGGCTTCCTTCAAAGCGCTGCGTTCTTCAGCGAGACCCGGTGCATCGGGCGCATAACGCTCGGCGTCGGCAATCAGATTGGCGCCTTCGGCGAGGCGTTCCTGCAGACGCATATCGCCGGCACGCTCGACCAGTTTGGCGGCAATCTTGGTGCTGACGTCTTTGATCCACGGATCGTTCGGGTCGCCAAACGCGGCGATATCACCCATGTTCTGGCGCACGCTGGCACGCCATGTCCTATCGGCTTGACTCTCGTCCAGCAAATTCTCGATGGCGCTCTTGGCATCGGCCACCTGCTTCTTCTCGGCGTCGGCCAGGGCCTGCTTGCGTTGGCTCTCGAGGCTGTCGAGTTTGGCCACCAGCGAGGTCGATTGGGGGATTGCCACCAGCACGTTCTGGGTCAAGGTCACGGCATCGTTCCAGCGCCCGGCAGCGGCCAGCTGCTCCGCATTCTTCTCGACCGCGGCCGCCAGTCGCTGCGCGGCATCGAGGCTGCGGGTGTCGTCGGGATAATCGGCGCGCAGCCCATCGAGTGCCGCCAACGCGGTGTCGACGCTTTTGGCGTCCTGGTTCACAGCGGCGAGCGTGTTGTCGAAAGCGGCCAACGCGCTCTCAAAACGTGTATGGCGTTCGTTCAGTGCAGCGGTGCGTGCGGCCGCATCAAGCTTGCGCAAATCGTCGGCGAGGGTTGCCTCAAGGTCGAGCAGCGCGGTAGTCCCGGCGCTCGGTCGGTAAGCCCGCGCGGCGGAGATTTCGCTGCCAGCAGCGTCCAGGTCGCCTTTGTCGCGCAGGCTGCGTGCGCTGTGCAGACGCGCCAGCGCAAGTTGATCACGCGCGTTCTGGGTGGTGGCATGGCGCGCGGCAATGTCCTGCAACTGCTGGAGTTGATCGTCGCCATCCGGGCTCAGCTTATTGTTCGCCGCGGCCTGCGTGATGCCGTCGCGCAGCGTGGTCAACTGCGCATTAAATTCATTTGCGAGCATACCGATGCGATCATTGAGGTCGCGCATACCGAGCACACGCAGCATGCCACTGTAGTCGCCGAGCATGAGATCGCTCGCCGTCCAGTTGCGCGAGCTTTCGAGCTGAGTCAGATCACGCGTCGCGCGCGGCTCGATATCCTTGCGCAGTTTGTCGAGCAATTCGTTGCCCGGATCGAGACGCGCGAGGTCGACTACCTGGTTCTGCAGCGCGAGATAGGCGGGCAGTCCCTGCTTGCTGTCGAGCGCCTTCTGTACTGCATCGACCGCACTCAACAGTCGTGCGGTCGTTTCTGCACGCTCGCGCGCGCCGCCGATTTTGTCAGCGAGATCATTCAGGTATTTGTTCTCGAGTCCGAGCAGCTTGCGGCTCTGCTCGCTGAGCGACTCGCCGTAGTCGAACTGGTTGTCGGCCAGCGCCTTGTTGATTGCGTTGGCGAATGCACCCGGCAGACGCCGGTCCTTCAGCATCGGGTGTTTGGGATCGATCTTGGCCACCACCGCCATCGCATCGTAGATGTCGTCGCCCTTGTCATTGGCCAGCAACTCACCGTTTTCGAGCGCGGTGTTGAACTTGTCAAACTGCTCAGCGAGCACGCGGTTCTCGGCCTCGTCAATCTGATCCTGCAATTCCTTCAGGCTTGATGAGTCGTGATAGACACTGTAGCCACGCGCCTTGTCGAGGATCTGGCGCGCGCCGATAAAATCGAACTTGCCGGCGGCGACATCGATGCGCGCACGGACACCGTTTTCGAAGTAGGCGAGGATTGCTTCCTTGGCTTCGGTCAGAATGCGATCGCGTTTGCCGGAGTCGAAATCTGCGGCGTCGACACCGCTCAATACCTGCTCGATGTTCTCCGCGTTGCCGGTCTTGGCGAGCTCAATGCGACTATCAGTGTCGCGTTTGTCGAGCATGTTCATCATCGGTGCCACACCGACCGCCGCCAGCAGCACCGCGGCGGCTGGCACCATGATCAGCGGATTCTTCCACGGCGAGGTCGCGCCTTCGAATTCAATCAGAAATTGCGCGGTGGTCTGACTGCGTTTGTCGCGGGTGAAGGCGAGACCGTGCTCCAGTCCTCGCCATTGTTTACGCGTCAGACTTTTGATCGGTTCCGGCACCAGACCGCTGTCGCGCGCCTTGTTGGCCGGAATTTTGTTGAACGGATGTTTGCCGGTTAGCAATTCGTAGGCCACACAGGCCAGCGCGTAGATGTCGTCGCGCGGATCGGGTTCTTCACCTTCCAGCATTTCGGTGCTGGCATAGGCGGGTGTCAGTGCGCCGAGTTTACCCGGGTCGAAGATCGTCGTTTCGCCTTCCGCCGCGCCAGGATTCTTGACTGCGCGCGCGATACCGAAATCGAGCACCTTCATCTGGCCTTCTTTGGTCAGAAAGCAGTTGCCGGGTTTGAAATCGGAATGGACGATGTTGCGCTCATGGGCGTAGACCAGCGCCGCGCCTAAGCCCTGCACCATCGGCAGCGCTTCGCTGAACGGCAATCCGCCCTTGGGCCGCACCACCTTCTTGATGAATTCGTTGAGTGGCTGGCCTTCGAGCAATTCCATGACCAGGAACGCAAGGCCGTCTTCGGTCTGATCAAAATCGTAGACCGTGGCGATATTCGGGTGCGCGAGCTTTTGTTGGCGGCTCGCTTCGCGCTGTAGCGCGATAAAGGAATCGGGGTGCTGCTTAAAATCTTCGTTGAGTACTTTGAGCGCAACGCGTGGCTGTTTGTCCTTGGCGCGCACCTTGATCAGATCGCTGCCGAGGAATACCGAGCCCATGCCACCCACACCGAGCACCGAGTCGAGCTTGAAACGACCGCGCAGTACCGCGCCCGGCTCGATTTTGGTTGGCCCGCGTGGCGCACTGGGCGCCGACCAGTCGCTGCCGGTACCACCGGTCTGGCTATCGCCGGTCGGCCATGAGGCCGAGGTCTCGGAACCGGTTTCTCCGGTCAGATCGAAATCGATGCCGGTGGTGGTCGAGGACTGACCCTGGCCCGTCATTTCGCCGCCGGTGATGTCGAGAAATTCAGTGGCATCGCCCACTGTCTGGCGCAGACTCGCCACCACCTCTGTCTTATCAAGGCCGGCGAACTGGGTGCGCTCATCGCCGCCGCCATGCAACCGCGTGACATCGTCGTGATCGTTGGCGATGCGCGTGGCGTCGTCGTTGCCGTGCATCGGTGTCGCTTCGACCCGCGCCGTGATGCGGGTCTTGAGGGCCGCATAGGTTTCGGCATCGATGATGCCATCGACCACCGCCTGCTTGAGCTGGTCCATGATTGCAACCACCGCCTGCGGGCGTTTGCTCAACAGCTTGTCGATGTTTTTCGCGACTGCGTCGAAATTGATTTCGCCGCGCGCCAGACGCTCCAGCGTAGTCTTGAAATCAGCCATTGCCACGGCCTCCAGCGATGGACAGGACAGGCGTATCGAGAAGTGAATTCATGCGCTCACGTTTTCCAGGAGTTACAGCTATACGGCACCATCGATGAGGAGCCGAGCATCAGTTTTTCGTGACCTTGACCACGCACACGCTGACATTGTCCATCGCCCCGCGCAAAAGCGTCTGATCGACGAGCGCGCGGGCGACGGTGTGGGGGTCTTCCCCCAGCAGGTGTTGCGCTATTTCGTCATCCTTCAAGTGTTTGTCGAGCCCATCGGAACACAACAGAAAAACATCATCGTGTTCGAGCTCGAGCAGGTCCATCTCAAGCAGCAGGCAATCCGTCACACCGACCGCGCGGGTCACCATGTTGCCGGACGGATGTCCGACCGCTTCGGCGCGGGTCAACAGGCCCTTGGCGATGAACAGTTCAATCTGGGTGTGATCAGTGGTGAGCTGGCGCAATTGTCCGTGACGCAGCAGATAGCAGCGACTGTCACCGGCCCACATCACCACCGCATGGCGGCCGCTGGCGAGCAACATGACGACAGTGCTGCCGCTGGTCTGGTTATGCGCATTGGCGACCGCGAACAGGCGATCGTTGACGTTCTGCACCGCTTCCTCGACGCGCTCGACAAAGTCCGGCAAGGCCGCGTCGGTATCGAGTTTTGCGAGGGAATTGACTATCAACTGACTGGCAAGATCACCGGCCGAATGTCCGCCCATGCCGTCGGCCACTGCCCACAGTCCGGCCTCGCCACGTTCGAGTATCGAATCTTCGTTGAGCTTGCGTACCTTGCCGACGTCGGTAATCGCGGCCGACTGCCAGTGAAACGAGTCAGTCACCATGATGCGTTCCGCACCGGCTGTCGGGCAGTTGAGTGACGGCGAGGAAGACAGGGTGGGCGCTCACGCTCAGGCCGCGAGCTCACTCGTCAGACTTGAAATGCACGACTTCCTGGGGATTTTCCGCGAACGATCTTCCCAGGCTGATCTTGCCACTGCCGCTCAAGGGCATTTCCTCGCGACGCAGAAAGGCTTCGGCGTCGCCACTCCATACATAGGTGCCATTGGTGCTCTGGTCGATGATGAAGAATTTGCCGCGGCGGAATTCAAGGCGCACGTGCTGACGCGAGGCCAAACCTTCGGCGACCGGAATGTCGGCGGTCTTGCTGCGGCCCAGCACCACTTGCGGGCGCTCATCGTTCATCACTATTTCGAGATCGTGATAGCGCAGGTTGAGACAGGCGCGCTGCACGGGTTCCGGTATCACCCCGGTAGACATGCGTGTGACGTCGTCCTGTTGCCACAGCACCTCGTAGATATCCATGGTCTCTTTCTTGCCCTTCACCGGCGCCCTGTCAATGAAGCGTGTGCTGGCTTTCAAAATCGGGGTCAGTTCATCGACCGTGGTCTGGGTGGTGATGATCTGTCCGCCCTTGGACATCGAGGCCATGCGCGCGGCGACGTTGACGGCGTCGCCGAAAACGTCGCCGGCGTCGAGAATGGTCGGGCCGTGGTGCAGTCCGATGCGCACCGCGAGTGACATGCGGCCTTGATTGGTCTGCACGGTGATTTCGTCTTCGAGCATCTCGTGCATCTCACAGGCGGCGCTGACCGCCCGTTCCGCAGTCGGAAAGGTGCACATGATTTCGTCGCCGATGGTCTTGATGACCGTGCCACGATGCCGTTCGGTGACATCGGTCAGCATTTCGAGGCAACTCGCGACTTTGGCGCGTGCCGGACCATCGCCAAGCAACTCGTAGAGCCGCGTGCTGCCGCTGATGTCGGCAAACATGATGGTCAGGTTGGTGGTCTTGGGCGCCATTCTTTGTTGTTGCCGTCGGGCCTTGGTTCCTGGTTCGGGCGTGGTGAAACGCCGCTGGTGGGCGCTCGCGCAGGTTGAGAGTCCGCCGAAGTTTATGGAATAAGCCACTCAGCATCAACAAAATTTCTGTTACGGCCCCAAGCTGTGGGTGGCTCTTGCCGGCTTCGCGCAGAGCAGGATTGCCAGCTAGAATCCCCGCCCATCGTGGAATCGTCCGCCTTCGGGAGCGAGTGCATTGAAAAACCTGTCGACCCCAGCCGCGCTCTTGCTCGGCGCTTTGTTGATCATCGCCGGCGCGGTAGGCCAGCGTTATCTTGTAATGCCGGGTCTGTCGCCGGGCGACAGCACGCCCGCTACGCAACCGGCTGACGGCAGCAGCACTGGCGCAACGAGCGCGGCAAAACCCGCCGCCGCGACCGCCTTGGATGCCAGGCTGCTCGGCGAAGTGCTGAGCATTGTCGACGCACCACGGCGCAGCGAAATCCTGAATTCCGCCGATGTTTTCAAACAGTTCGTGCAACAGGAAACCCTCAACCAGGCGGTACTCAAGGCGGCCTATACCAACAAGGCCGACGACAATCCGCAGATCAGGACCGTCATGGAGCGCGCCGGCCAGCGCGTGCTGGTGGAGTCCTATCTGAACCAAGTGGTGCGCGTGAACCTCGATACCAAGTTCCCGAGCGAGGAACAGGTGCGCGAGGCCTATGACAAGAATCCCGATGCGTTCCGGGTGCCGGAGCGGGTCCATCTGTGGCAGATTTTTATCCCGCTCGATCCGGCCGCGGACGATACCCGTGTCAAGGCGGCGTGGGCGCGCGCCAATCGCGTGTCCGACGAGTTACGCGGCGGCAAAGGTGATTTCGCGGCGCTGGCCAAACGCGATTCAGGCCATGAGGCAAGTCGCGTCAACGACGGTTATATGGGCCTGCTGAAGTCGGCGGACTTGTTGCCGCCCATCGCCGAAGCCTTGAAGAAGCTCAGACCCGGCCAGGTCAGCGAACCCATCGCTTCGGAATCGGGACTGCATATCCTCAAGCGCGGCGCGACCGTCGACGCCGAAATGCTCGACTTCGAGCGCGTGCGCGAACAATTGCGGTCGCGCATGGTGCAGGAGGCGATGGCCAAGGTTCGCCAGGCGGCCATCGACAAGATTGAGAAGGAGTATCCGGTCGAGGCGCCGAGCGTTGAAGTGCTCGAGAACTGGCGCCAGGACCTCATCAAACAAGCCACGCCGCCGGTCACGAACGCGCCGCCGGCCGCGCCGGCCGCCGCGCAGCCATGAACGCGGGTAACGGCCAGGCCGTCGTCGGCGGTTGGCCGTTGCCGCAATTAAAATTACGTTGGTATACTCGGTCTGGGCCCATGGGCGCTGAAGTTGCCCAGTTATTCAGTGCGTTAGCGGGCTTATTGAAAAGGTTTATGCATACAGTGGGCGAATCCAGGCAAAGGATGGCATTGCGCTGCCTGCGCGTACTGTGCGTGGTGGGTGCAGCTGCGTGGGCAGGTGTTGCGTCCGCCGCACCTGACGACGGTCTCGACGAGGGCCGTCCCGGCGCCGTCAGACCGGCCTTTCATGAGCCGCAATCTGTAGCGCAAGCTTCTGAAGCTAAACAACAATCTCTCGCTGCTGCGGATCAGCGGCCGGGCCCGTCGCGGCCCGATTTTGCGGCCTCGATGGCGCTCGGTGACGAGACCCTGGCAGCCGCGGTAGACCTGCCCGATGCCGCCAAGGCCGGTGCGATTCGGCCTGGTGACGCGCCGCGTGAAAGGCCGAAACCACCGCCGACCGAAACATTTCAGGTGCCGGCACTGGTCGACCGGCCGCTCGAAATCGACGACGGTGACAAAATCGAGGTGCAGCGTTTTGTGCTCGAAGGCGCCATCGATCGCCCCAAACACGACATCGCGGTGGTCGATATCCAGGCCTTGATCGACGCCCAACGCGCCGCGCGGCCTGAGGGTTTTACGGTGGGCCGCCTGCAGGAAGTAGCCGACGCGGTGACCCGGTATTACCGCGACCGCGGTCTTATCCTGGCGCAGGCTTTTGTGCCAGTGCAGTCGGTAGATAGCGGCGAGGTCAAGATCCAGGTCATGGAGGGCCTGCTCGGCAATGTCGTGACCGAAGGCAACAAGATGTACAAGCCGAAGGTGCTGGCGCGGCCGTTCCGCAAGTTGACAGGCGAGCCCGTCACCAAGGATTCGATAGAGAGCGCGCTGCTGACTGTGTCGGACAATCCCGGCCTGTCGTCTTTCGGTGTGTTCCAACCCGGCACCCGCGTCGGCACCGCCGACATCATGCTGAAAGTGCAGGAAGAGCAGCGCCTGGAGGCGGCACTGCGCTGGGACAACCACGGTATTCGTGAAACCGGACTCAACCGTCAGCTCGGCCGCTTTACGGTCAACGATCCGCTCGGTATCGGCGATCGATTTACGACCACCATTCAGCGCACGGTGGCGCCGCCCAACACCTGGTTCTATGCACTCGACTACCAGATACCGGTCAGCTTCTTCTACGACACCCAGCTCGGCGTCGGCATGGACAGGAATCAGTTCGACGTCGGCGGCGAGTTCCGCGATGCCAATATCCACAGCGATATTCGTAATTACAACGTCTCCCTGACCAAGAACTTCGTGCGCAGCCGTCTGCTGAATTTCAGCGCGACTGCACGTCTGGCAAAGAAACGCAGCGGCACCAAGGCCGATGGCCGCAAGCAGAATATCGACAGTCTGGCGGTGGGCTCAGCCGAGTTCAATTTCGACAACGTCGACGCTCGTTTCGGTGGTTTGAATACCGGCAGCCTTGAAATCTCCCACGGCTTTAACGACCTGTTCGGCGCGATGGGCAAGAACCCGGCATTCGTGCCGCCGACCCGCCAGGGCGGTAATGGCAAGTTTGCCGAGGGTGATTTCAATAAAGTGCTGCTGCGCCTGTCGCGTTTCCAGGCGCTGACGCCGCTGTGGGACAAGCTCAACAATCACAACCTCTTGTTCACTACCGAAGTGATGTGGTCGCCTGATCTGCTGGTGCCCCTTGAGCAGTACAACGTCGGCGGTCCGGACAACGTGCGCGGTTATCGTCCCACGGAGAAACTGTTCGACCGTGCGGTGTTCGGCTCAGTGGAATGGATCATCAACGCGCCTTTTGTGTCCGACGTGCCGGCCTTCGGCAACCGCACGTGGGGCGAACTGGTGCAGGTCTCGTTTTTCTACGACGTGGCGTCCGGCTATCTCAACAGTGCGCTGACGCCGACCGAACGCAAGTCTGACAACTTCAATTCGGTCGGCATGGCCTTCTCGTTCAACAATCCCAAAGCGTTTTCCTCCAAGTTCACCATTGCCGCGCCGGTAGGCAGCAGTCCGCGCCCGGAAGACGGCGGTTGGGGACCGAAGTACTGGCTGGATTTCAACCTGTTCTTCTGAGCCGGGAACAGGCGTGCGGCGTCAGGACCAGGACGGTGGCGAGCAGATGCGCAAGGCCTGCACACCCGCCATGGTCGCGATGCGGGAATATGTAACGGTTTCGCGCGCGCTGGCTGCGCACAATGTCGAGCACCACGCGCCGGACATGCCACGCGTGGCTACGGCGTTCGATTTTTATTTACAACATGAACAACAGCGCCCGCCGAGCATTGCGGGCCACGGTCATTCAATCAGGAATGCCGGGGAAGGAGCGACCGCATGAACATGCGCAATCACATCGCCGACACAGGCGCAGACCGGTCGCCATTTCGCCTCACACCGCTGGCGCGCGCGGTGCAACGCGCGCTTCTGCCGGGCCTGGTTGCCACGCTCGCCAGCGCACCGCTGGCAGCCGCGCCGACAGGTGGCCAGGTGCGCGCCGGTAGTGCGCAGATCACCCACGACGCTGGTCGTGGCGTCACCACCATCAGACAGAACACCCCGCGCGCCGCCATCGACTGGCAGAGTTTTAATGTCGCCAAGGGCGAACAGGTGCGCTTCAAGCAGCCCAATGCCCGCGCGACTGCGCTCAACCGCATCTTCGATCAAAGCCCGAGTCAGATCTTCGGCCAGATCAAGGCCAACGGCCGCGTGGTGTTGATGAACCCCAATGGCGTGTTCTTCCGGCCCGGCGCCGAAGTGAACGTCGGTGGCCTGATAGCGGGTGCGATGCATGTCGGCGTCGATGAATTCATGAGCGGGCGTTATCAGCTCAGCGCTGCCCAAGGCAGTGATGGCCGCGTGCTCAACCAGGGCACGATCACGACCAGCGAGGGCGGTGAGGTCGCGCTGGTCGGCAAGTCTGTCGCCAACGAAGGTGTGATTGTAGCGACCGCCGGGCGTGTCAATCTGGTCGGTGCCGAGCAGGCCACGGTTGATTTCGATGGCGATGGCCTGCTGCGTTTCAAGGTCGATAAGGCGGTACTCGACAACGCCGCGTCGCTCAACGAGCAAGTCAGCAACAGCGGCGAGATTCAGGCCGACGGTGGTCAGATTCTGATCACCGCCAGCGCTGCCGCAGACGTATTCAATCGCGCCATCAACAACAGTGGTGTGATCAAGGCGGGTCGCATCGACAAGCAGGGCGGCAAGGTGCGGCTGGTCGGCATGGGGCCGTCGGCCTCGGTGCTGAATACCGGCACCATCGAGGTTCCTGCGGGGACCGCCACCGACAACGGTGGTCGTATCGCAATACGCGCACACGATATCGAAAACCGCGGCACGCTGTCTGCCGACGCCGAAGGCGGACGCGGTGGCAAGATTGATGTCGAGGCGCGCGCCACGACTACGTTTGACCAAGGCAGCAAAGTCTCCGCGACCAGCGCCCGCGGCAAGGGCGGATACGTCAAGGCCACCGCCGAGCAGCTCGCTTTCAATTTCGATGCGGCGGTGGATGTCTCCGGTCACAGCGGCGGTGGCGAAGCCCTGCTGGGTGGCGACCTGCACGGAGCCAATCCGGAAATCACCAATGCGCAGAAAGTTTTCGTCAGCAGCCAGACCACCATCAAGGCCGATGCCACCAGCAAGGGCGATGGCGGCAAGGTCGTGGTGTGGGCCGATGACCGTACGCGTTTTCACGGCACCATCTCCGCTACCGGCGGCAGCAAAGGCGGCAACGGCGGTATGGTCGAAGTGTCGGGCAAGGATACGCTGACCTTCCTCGGGCAAGTGGATACCACAGCCGCGCGCGGCACACCTGGCACGCTGCTGCTCGATCCGACTACGTTGACCATCATCGACGCCAACAGCGGCGGCACCCACGACGGCAATATCTCCAACGCCGATCCTGATCTGACCGGCGAGGCGGACGCGGGTGGCAACACCATCAGTTGGGGCCAGATAGACAGTCTCGCGGCGACCACCAACATCATTCTCGATGCGAGCGGCCTCATCACA
>CAMCBY010000025.1 GCA_945873015.1 Klebsiella pneumoniae | reverse complement strand
CAGGGGCGCATCGTGGTCGAGACCGATGTGCATTCGGTGCCGGTCGGCCTGGTGATGGCGGTCACGCCGCAGGTCTCGGCCAACAGTGAAGTGACGTTGACGGTGCGTCCGACCATTTCGCAGAAGATTGGTGATGCGGTCGATCCCGGTCCCGCGCTGATTACGGATCTGCGTGGCTCGGACAACACCGTCACCAATCTGGTGCCGGTGATTCGCGTGCGTGAAATGGAGTCGGTGTTGAAGCTCATCGATGGCCAGATCGGTGTGCTCGGTGGACTCATGCAGGACGACATGCGTGGTGGTACGCGCGATGTGCCGGGGCTGTCGCGTCTGCCCATCCTCGGCCCGATGTTCTTCCGTACCGAAGAGACCAATACCCGCAAGACCGAACTGGTGGTCTTTTTGCGGCCGGTGGTAGTGCGCGACCCGAGCATCAATACCGATCTCAAGGACTACAGCGCACTTCTGGGCAGCAGCGTGCCGGCACCGACCGCCGTGCCCACGCCCGCCCCCGTGGCACCGTGAGGCACCGGCTGTGTTGCGCGTCGCGTTTATCGCGCTGTTGTCATTCACCACCGCCGTGAGCGCTCGCGAGGCGCGTCCATGAGCCTGTTGATGGACGCCTTGCGTCGCGCCGAGGCCGACAAAAAAGCCCAGGAAGAACGTGCTGCGCGCGCCGCCGGCGGCGAAGCTGGCCACGATGGCGGTGCGATCACGCGCATGTCGCCCTACAGCAATGCGCAGGACGATACCGTGCAAATCGACGGTCGCGCCCTGCAGGCTGCCGCCGCCACCATGGCCGACTTTGACTTGCGCATCGACGACAATCTCGACCGCAGTGTGTCGATGACGCTGCCCGATGGCATGACGCTCGAACCGCTGCAGGGGCCGGCTGCGGCCAGCGGTAACGACACCGACTTTCTGCCGATGGGCAGCGATGACGACGATTTTGATGCGGCGGAATTTCATGGCAACGCGACCTTCGGCGGTCGCGCCGAACGCCGCGAACAAACTGCCACGTTGCCCAATGCGCGCGGCATGTCGAGCGACCTCGATGATTATTTCGACCGCTCCCATGCGACGGAGACGCCGCGCACCGCGCCGCGCATTGAAGACGGCACCCTGGAAGATGTGGCCACCCATACCGTGGTCGGTGCGCAGACCGTATTTCGTGCGGGTGAACGGGGACGTGGCGGCCGACTGCTGACCTGGATAGCGGGCATTGCTGCCTGCGCTGTGCTCGGCATTGCCGCGTTGGGTGTGTATTACGCCAATCTGAACCCCGCCCCGCATGTGGTGCCGTCACCGGAAGTCGCGCGCGACGTGGAGAAGTCTGCGCCGGATCAGCGCGAACTCGTGCCTCTCGTCAATCCAGGTCCATCCACCGTTGACGCGCTGGCCCGCATCGATACACAAGCGGAAGGCGAGCCGCCACCGCCCGTAAAACCTTCGGCACAAGCGCCTCAACTGCCCGAGGTGCCGGCGACAACGCCCCGCGTTGTGGACAACAACAACGCCGCGCCAACCACGGAACGCCCGCAGACGGCGTCGTACGGCGCGCCGCGCGTGCCACGCACATCGGTGCCGCCAGTCGCTACGCGTGCCCATGAGAGCCGAGCGCCACACGCGCAGAGTGACGAAATCAACAGCGGTGAAGTGCAGATCTCGCGCACCCCGCAACCGAACCGCACCGACGCCGCTTTGAACAAGGCCTATACCGCCTTCCAGGCGGGCGACCTCGATACGGCCGCCAAACTCTACAACGGCGCGCGCATCGCCGACCCCGAGCGGCGCGACACCTTGCTCGGCCTCGGCGCGGTGGCGTTGAAACGCGGCGACCTGCCGCGCGCCTACGACTATTACGCGACCGTGCTCAAGCGCCATCCTGACGATCCGGTCGCGCGCGCCGCACTGTTCAATATGACCGAGGCCGAAGGCGAGGGCGGTGCGGCACGTCTGCGTCTGCTGCTCGATGGCCATGCCGATGCCGCTTATATTCACGCCGCACTCGGCAACTGGTATGCGCGGCGCCAACGCTGGGCCGATGCACAACAAGCCTATTTCGACGCCGCGCGGCTCGACGGCGCCCAGCCTGATTACGCATTCAATCTCGCCGTCAGCCTCGAACATCTCGGACAGCGTGCTGCGGCGCTTGGTTATTACCAGAAAAGCCTGAGTTTGCGCGTGCAACGGGGCGCGAGCTTCAACGTGCAAACCGCCGAACAGCGCATCGCCGCACTCTCTGCTCCGAACACCCGCGTGGCACCCGCACCATGAGCACGCCCAAACGGTCGCTGCGTATCGGCGAGTTGCTGGTTCAGAAAGGCGTCGTCAGCTCCGATCAGATCCGCATCGCACTGACCGAGCAGCGCAAGAATCGTGATCACCTGGGCCGCATCCTGGTGCGGCTCGGTTTCGCCACCGAGGCCATCATTCTCGACGTGTTGGGTGGCGCGCTCGGCCAGCAGAAGGCGCAACTGTCGCAGGTGGTGGTCGATTCGGAAGCGATTCGCCTGATCCCGAAAGACATGGCGCGCCGTTTCCATATCCTGCCCCTGACCTACGACGCCAATAACAATCGCCTGACGGTGGCGATGGCGGATACCTTCAACGTCGTTGCCCTCGACCAGATTGCCGCGCATCTCGGCGGCGCGGTCGACATCGTGCCCTTGATGGCGGGCGAGGCCGAGATCGAAAAGGCCATCGACCAGTTCTACGGTTTCGAACTGTCGGTCGATGGCATCCTGCGCGAAATTGAAACCGGCGAAATCGACTACGAGAGTCTCGATGCTGACAGCGCCGAATACAGCCAGCCGGTGGTGCGGCTGGTCAATGCGCTGCTGTCCGACGCGGTCAAGCGTGGCGCATCGGACATCCATTTCGAACCGGAAGAAGGTTTCCTGCGCTTTCGTTATCGTATCGACGGCGTGCTGCGTCAGATTCGTTCCCTGCACAAAAATTACTGGTCGGCGCTGGCGGTGCGTTTGAAGGTGATGTCCGGCATGGATATCGCCGAGACTCGTGCGCCGCAGGACGGCCGCATCACTTTGAGTCTGTCGGGGCGCCAGATCGATTTTCGTGTCTCGACCTTTCCGACCGTGCACGGCGAGAACATCGTGCTGCGTGTGCTGGACCGCCAGAAGGGCATCGTGCCTATCGACGAACTCGGACTCGATGACGATGTGTTGATGACCTTGAAGCTGATGGTGGCGCGCCCCGAAGGTCTGTTACTGGTAACCGGCCCGACCGGCAGCGGCAAGACCACCACGCTCTACAGCCTCTTGAACCATCTCAACACCGAGTCGGTCAACATCATGACCCTTGAAGACCCGGTCGAATATCCGATGGGCATGATTCGACAGACCTCGATCAACGAAGTCGCGCGGCTCGATTTTGCGAGCGGCGTGCGCTCGATTCTGCGCCAGGACCCGGACATCATCCTGGTCGGCGAAATCCGCGATGAAGACACCGCCTCGATGGCCTTTCGCGCCGCCATGACCGGCCACCAGGTGTTCTCCACCCTGCATACCAATTCGGCGCTCGGCACTTTACCGCGCCTGCTCGACATGGGCATCCGCCCCGAGATTCTGGCCGGCAATATCATCGGCATCATTGCCCAGCGTCTGATCCGCAAGCTGCGTCACGATTGCCGCGAAGCCTATGAGCCGAGCGAACTCGAGCGCCGCATTCTCGGCATCGATACCAACCCGCGTATGCAGGCCACCATCTATCGCGTGGCGGAAGAATTAGGGCACGCGCCGCACCAGGGTTATGAGGGGCGCACGGCCTTGATTGAGGTGTTGCGCTTCGACCGGGAAATCGACGAACTGATCGCGCAGAACGCCAAACTCAAGGAGTTGACGGTGGCGGCGCGCCGACGCGGTTTTCAGTCGCTCGCCGATGTCGCCATCAAACGGGTACTGGAAGGCCTGACCTCGCTCGATGAAGTGTCGCGCGTGGTCGATCTCACCGAGAGACTCGGCTGATGGAGGCTTATCGTTACAAGGCCATCAATGCCCAGGGGCGGGTCTCGCAGGGACGCGTCGACGCAGTCAACCCGGCCGACCTTGAAACCCGCCTCGCGCGTATGGGGCTCGACCTGGTCAACTATCGTGAGCTGCCGTCGCGCAATCGTAATGTCACCGGGCGCGGCATCGAACGTATCGACCTCATCACTTTCTGTTTTCACCTCGAACAACTGGTGCGCGCCGGTGTGCCGATACTCGAAGGCCTGTCGGACCTGCGCGATACGGTCGATAACCGCCGCCTGCGTGAAGTGACGGCGGCCATGATTGAAGGCATTGAAGGCGGCAAGAATCTGTCGCAGGCGATGGCCGAGTTTCCGTTTGTATTCTCGCCGGTGTTTGTCAGTCTGATTCGCGCCGGTGAGGAAAGCGGCCAGTTGACGCGGGTGCTGGCCAAGGTCATCGAGAACCTGAAATGGCAGGACGAACAGGCGGCCTATACCAAACAGCTCTTGACCTATCCGGTCATCGTCACGGTGTTCATCTTTCTCGCGCTGTTTTTCCTCATGATGTTCGTGGTGCCGAAACTGGTGAGTTTTCTCGCCACCATGGGGCAGTCGCTGCCATTGCAGACCCGTGCGCTCATTGCGACCTCAAAGTTTTTTACCGACTACTGGTACATCGTGCTGTTCCTGCCCTTGCTGTCGGTGGTGGGCGGCGTTATTGCGTTCAAGACCAATCCACAATTTGCTGAAAGGGTCGACGCAATCTGCCTCAAACTGCCGCTGGTCGGGCCGGTGCTGAAGAAGATCATCGTCACGCGTGTGTGTAATGTCTTTTCAATCATGTACTCATCCGGCATCACGGTGCTGGAGTGCGTGCGCAGCACCGAGAACGTGGCCGGCAATCGCGCCGTGGCGCGTGCCATGCGCGACGCCGGGCGCATGATTGCCGATGGCGGCGGTATATCGCGCAGCTTCGCCGCCACCGGCCTGTTTCCGCCGCTGGTGGTGCGCATGCTGCGAGTCGGTGAGAACACCGGCGCGTTGGAAACCGCGCTCGACAATGTCAGCTATTTCTACACCCGCGACGTGGCCGAGTCGGTGCAACGCCTGCAGGCCATGATCATGCCTATCATCACTATCCTGCTCGGCGCGGTGCTGTTCTGGATAATCGCGGCCATTCTCGGCCCACTCTATGATTCGTTCACTAAGATCAATTTTTAGCAGTCCGCCGCCGCGCGTACTGCTGGTCGGTGGCGACCGCGCCATCCTTTATCTGTTCGATGGCGCGCGGCTCGCGTACGCCTATATCTTCAGCGCCGACGACAACGGCTTTGCGTTGTTCGATCGCTGCCTGAAAGAGATCGGTCAGGCACCGCTGTGTGTGCTGGTGGATGTAGTCGAGGAAGAATACCGTCAGGACTCCATCCCGCATGTGAGTGCCACCGATAGACGTGCGGTGCTGGCGCGCAAATACGCGCGCCTGTTCCGCGGCACGCCTTACCACCACGCCCTTGCGCAAGGGCGCGAGAGCGAAGGGCGCAAGGACGACCGCGTGCTGCTGACGGCCATTACGCGTACCGAAGTGCTGAGCCCGTGGCTGACACCGCTGCTCGAGCACAAGGTGCCGGTAGCCGGTATCTATTCGCTGCCGGTGTTGAGCGAGCGGCTGCTGAAACGTATCGGTGCGGTGGGGCCGAATGTGCTTTTGATCAGCCTGCAGAAAGCGAGTGGCCTGCGTCAGACCTTCTTCCGTGATGGTCAGCTCAAGATCAGCCGCCTTGCCCATATGCCGCGCCTGGGTTCGGTGCCGTTCGCCGATCATCTGCTCGGTGAAGTGGAAAAACTCAGACGGTATCTGAATTCGCTGGCGCTGATTTCGCGCGACAGCCCGCTCAGCATCTACATCCTCAGCCACGGCCAGTTGCTGACCGAACTCGAGCAGCACTGCCACGACAGCGACAACGAAAAATTCGTGCTGCTGGATGTCGACCAGGTCGCGACCCGCGTCGGCCTCGCTGAAGGCGGCGGCACCCATTTCAGCGACGTGATGTTCGCCCGGCTGCTGGCCAGCGAAGTGCCGCGCAACCACTATGCGCGCGTCGAAGAAACCCAGTATTACACCCTGCATCGTTTACGCCTGGCGCTCGCTACCGCGAGCCTGCTGATGGTGTTGGGCAGCGGTGGCTGGAGCGGCATCAATTTTATCGAGGGAGTGAATTTCAAGCAGCAGGCGCTGGACGCCACGCAGAAGGAGCGTTTCTACGGCCAGCGTTACGAACTCGCGCGCGCCAAGTTGCCCCCGACACCGGTAGAACCCGCGCAGATCAAGACCGCGGTCGATGCGGTGGCGACTTTGCGCGAATACAAACCCGATCCGACCCGTCTGCTGAGTGTGCTCGGCGCGGTGCTCGAACGCGCGCCGCAGGTGACGCTCGACGAACTGGAGTGGATGGCGGGCGCCGATGCCGATGCCCCGCTGGTGGCGGAAGGCCATCGCCGCGAGCAACACGAAACCGTCGTCGCCAGCGATGGGCAGTACTATCAAGTCGCCGAAATGAGCGCTCATCTTGAACCTTTCGATGGTGATTTCCGTAAAGCGATCGCGGTGGTCGACGGTCTTGCCTCAGAACTGAAAACCATGCCGCAGGTGAAACAGGTCGAAGTGCTGCAATATCCGCTCGATGTACGCCCTGAGGCGAGTCTCAGCGGCTCAGCGACCGCTGCCGGTGCGCGCGTGGTGCCGGCCTTCAAGATCAGACTGGTGCTGGGGGGGAAAGATGGCCAAGCGGGCTGAGTGGACCGTTCTGCGCGGCACCTTGGTGGTGTTTGTGCTGTCGCTTGCGGTCTCGGCCGGTATGGTCAGTGCGAGCTTTTATTTCCGCCAGAACATGGAGCGCGAATATCAGGTGCACCACGGCGAATTCCGCGAAGCGAGCCGCAAATACCTGGCGGTGGACGACGAGGAACGCATCATCGTGCAGTTTTTCCCCGAGTTCCGCCGTCTCTACGAAAGGGGTCTGCTCGGCGGCGAGCGGCGCCTGTCGTGGTTGGAGGCCTTGCGCCGCGCCGGCGACGACATCGGAATCAAGCAGGTCAGTTACAAACTCGATGCGCAGCGCGAAGCAACGCCCGACTTCAATATCAATCTCGGTAACTACCAACTTTATGCCAGCGCCATGAGCTTGAGCCTCGAACTCGCCCACGAGGGCGACCTGCTGCGGCTGTTTGATGCCCTCGACCGCGATGCCCTGGGTCAGTACACGGTGCGGCGCTGTGTCATCAAACGCAGCGGCGAAGTGCTGGACTTAAGCGCCGAGAACGCCAACCTCAACGCCGATTGCACGCTCGACTGGTGGAGCATCAACCTCGCCGGTGAGCAAGGTTTGTCGTTATGACACGGCTGTTGCGCTGCGCGCTGCTCATGCTGCTGAGCCACCAGGTGGCGAACGCTGCCGAGCTTGGGCGTCTGTTCCTTGGCGCGGATGAGCGTGCGGCTATCGATGCGGCGCGCCTCGGCAGCGCCGAGATGCGCCAGGCGGGCGCGAAGGCGCAAGCAGAGACCGGCGCTGCGGTCGGCGAGACCACGTTGCCGCCCGCTCCCGCCATGCCTGTCACGGTCAATGGTTATATCGCGCGCTCGGCCGGTGCGCCGACGGTGTGGGTCAATGGCAGCGACATGGCGCCGGGCACTTTGTCTCCGCCGGCGCGTGATGGGCGGCGGGTGCGTGTGCCGCTCAGCGACGGTGCCGGTCAGGTCGCACTCAAACCCGGTCAGTCTTTCGACCCCGGCTCGCGCGAGGTCTCCGATGCCTATCAGCACCGGCCGCCGGCGCAGCCATGAAGCGCGGCTCGCGCGCACGCTGAGCATGACGCAAACGCGCCAGCGCGGCGTGGCGCTGATCCTGGTGTTGATGCTGGCGGTCACCGCGTCGAGCTTTGTCATTCTGTCGGCGTTGAACAATCGCACTTCGCGCGAGACCGCGCAGCGTATTGCAACCGCTGAGGCGCTCGGTCAGGCGCGGCGCGCCTTGTTGGGGTACGCGCTCGGTTACGCCGATGGGGTGCATAGTCCCGACAAGGGGCCAGGGCGTTTGCCCTGCCCTGACCTCCCTGGTGGCGAAGATTCGGGCGTGGCGGAGGGCGTCGGCAACAACTGTCGCGCTACGAACGACAAAGAAACCGGTCTGCTGCCATTTCGCACGCTGGGTTTGACGGCCCTGACCGACGGCAGCGGCGCGCCACTGTGGTATGCGGTGGCGGATAACTTCCGCAGCACGAATAACGGCGTGGTCAACAGCGAGACGGCGGGCGACTTCACCGTCGACGCCGTCAATGATGTGGTCGCAGTCATCATCGCACCCGGCGCACCACTGGTCGGCCAGGCTCGCACGAGTGCTACTGCTTATACCGCTGCGGCGTGGCTGGAAGGCGAGAACGCCAGCCGTGGCGACAATCGTTTTACGCGCAACATGGGCGTCGCCAACAACGACACCGTGATGATCATCACGCGCGCCGAGTTGATGCACGAAGTGGCCAAGGTGGTGAACCGCGAAGTCGAACTTGCGCTTGCGAGCTATCGCGCCGATCCCGATGGTGATGACGACGCGGCCGGTGTCGACCCCGACTGTGCGGCACTCGAAACCGACTGCGACGACGGCATGCCGTGGCTCGCACCGCGCAGCGCTGTCAGCCATGCCGGTGTGGTGGGCGAGGGCCGCACGCAACTTGCGCGTCTGCCTTTTATACAACTCGACACAGAATTCGACGCCAGCTTCACCGCGATATGGTCCTTGAGCGGCACCGGCACGGCGCTTTTCAGCGGCACTGAAGCGCCGGCCGAAAACTGTCTGCGCAACAACTTCTGCACGCAGCTCATCAACGATAAACCAGTGGCCGGGCCGCCCGGCGCGACGCTGGTGACCTTCCCGTCGCCAACCCAGGGCACAGCGGCCGCGCCCTGGAGCCAGGGGCAATGTCGGCTGCTGCGCGCAGCGCCGCCGGCCTTGACCTTGAGTGTGAGTTGCACCACCAGCTACAGCTACAGCGTGCCGGGACGCAATCTACGCCGTGTCTATCAGCTCGACATCGGTGGTAATACGCGCCTCGTGCCACCGAGCGCCGGTGCGCGCCGCCGGGTTGAAGTACGTGCAACCACCTCCTGGCCCGCCGGCACCTTGGGGCGCATCACGATTTCAGATTTTGAAGGCAGCAAAATGCTGGGCGCGGCGCGCCTTGAATTCACCAGTTTTGTTGGCGGAAATTCGCTGACGCTGACCAATGTGCCGTTCGATCTCGAAGTGTGGACGCCGAAGCCGCCGGCGCCTGTCGACCGACGCCTGTCGCCAGGTGCGCTGCCGCCGTGGTTACTGGCCGACCAGTGGTTGACGAATGTGCTGGTACGCTACGCCCCGAGCGAGGCGCCGGGTTTCACTGGCAGCCGCTGTCCGAGTGCCGCCACCTGTGTGCGATTGAACGTACAACGGCGCGGTGATGCCATCGCCACCGAGGTGAATGGGCTGCGCGGTGTGGTGATTACGCCCGGACCGCCGCTCGCGACCCAGAGCAGACCGTCAGCCGCTCTCGGTGATTATTTCGAAGGCCTCAACAACAGCGCGGTCACCAATATCTATCAGCGCCGCGATCCATCGGACACATTCAATGACCAAGTCCTGCCACTGTCGCCCTGAGCGCGTGCCCGGCACGCAGCGCCAGGGTGGTTTCACGCTGCTGGAAATGGCGATCGTGATTTTTATCGTCGGCATGTTGACGGCCGGCCTGATAGGCCCGGTGCAGGTGCAACTCGAAGCGCGCGATCGGCGTAAGACGCTCGATTATATGGCGCAGGCCGCAGAGGCCTTGTACGGCTTTGCCTTGACCCATCGCCGTCTGCCTTGTCCTGACACCGATGGCGACGGCATGGCCAATCCGCAATACACCCTCGCCAGCGGCGGCGACTGTGATGATGAGTCGGGTTTTCTGCCGTGGGCCGAGGTGGGGGTGGAGCCGGGTGATGCGTGGGGCAACCGACTGACCTATTACGTGCGTGAAAGGCAGTTCACCTTTCCGGCTCAGAACACCATTTGTGATGGCAATGACACCGGACTCGAATTCGATCTGTGCTCTCAGGGCAATATCACCATCGCGACACGCGGCGACAATGTCGCGACCAGCGGTGCGGTGGAGAGCAAATTCATGTTCAACGCGGTGACGGCCGACAACGTCGCGGCGGTGCTGGTCTCGCACGGACGCAATGGCTATGGCGCGATGGGCGTCGATAACATCGCGCGAGGGGATGTGCCGCCCGACAACGACGACGAAGAGCTCAACGCCGACGACAACGCGGCGTTTATGTCGCGCGGCTATTCGCGCGAGCAGGACGGCTGCGCCGACAACCAGAACGAAGGCTCACCCCTATGCGAGTTCGACGACATGGTGGTGCCGATCTCGCGCTCGGTGCTGGTCAGTCGGATGGTGTCGGCGGGGCAGTTGCCGTGAGGGGTGTGCCGCTACAGCGCAATTGAAAACACACCTGGCCGCTGTGATTGTGCGCGAGGCGCAATTGACAGCCACTGCGTCGCGCGAGCTGCGCCGCCTGATAGAGCCCGATGCCGAGTCCGGTGCGCGACGGCAAGGGCCGCTGAAATAACTGCCGCGCGGTATGGTCGTCGATGGCGGTGCCGTCATCCTCGACTTCGAGTTGCACTTCGCCAGCGCTGACGGTCAGCCTAAGAGCGAGATGTTGCGCTTCGCCGGCGGCCAGTTTGTGGCGCGCGTTGTCGATGAGGTTATCGACGATGCTGTCGAAACATTCTGCCGGCACCGCCAGTGTGGGGTCGTCAATCTCGGCCTTGAGTGTAATCTCGCCGTCGCCGAGACGCTCACTCACCTCCTGCCACCAGCGCGCCACTGCAAGCGGCGCGCTGACCAGCGTTTGTGGCCGCTGCAGTTTCTCGAGCGCCACTTTCAACCGCTGCGCGATATCCGGCAGACGCCGCTTCAACAATTCCAGCCCGCGCTGCTCCTGCTGCTCGCCACTCGCGCTCTGCAGTGCGGCGGCCAAGGTGTTCAAAGACTGCAGCAGATTTTTGATGTCGTGGGTCACACGTGCGCCGGTCTCGTGCACCGCGCGCAGATGGGCGGCACCGGACTGCTCATGCTCGCGTTGTTTGGCCACATAAAAATGACCCAGCACCTGCACCAGCAGACGACAATGAATGAGCAGCGCGGAACTCACGCTGCGCTCGGTATAGAGCGTGATGGACAAGGCCTCGGTGTCGAGCGCGAGTTCATAGGGCGAGGCATGACCATGCATGCCGGTGCTGCTGGCGCTGACCCAGGCGGCGCCTGCCACCCACGGAATATCGACCAGCGCGGCGACCGCATCATCGAGAAAGTCGTCGGCCTCGGGCTGCTGACTGGCGAGATTGGAGACATTGGCGAGCCACGTTTCAAAACGGGTGCCGATGTTGAGCACGGATTTTTCCCACACCGCGAGCAACCCGATGCTGCCGGCGCCGGGGGTGGTGATCCAGGACAGAAAAAACAGGAACACGCCGAGCGCCATCAAGGTCGCGACCAGCGCCAGCGGGTAGTCAATACCGAGCTGCAAGGTCATCAACACACTGAATACCGCCAGCAGCGCGGTCAGCAGCGCAAAGGTGATACCGCGAAAAAAATCGACCGGGAACGGATCGCGCTGCGGCGCGATGATCGGCGGCATGGCATACAGCACCGCTGGCAACAGATACAGGCCGAGACGGAAAGTCTGGGCGATGCCGGGCGGCAGCGGTTTGCCCAAGAACAGTTGCGCGCTGCAGTTGATTAAGAGCTCCGACACCAGCATCGCCAGCGACAGCATGTACACATATCGCTCGCGACGGGTCGAGAACGAACGCCCGGCGAGAATGCCAATCAACAGCACCAGCCACGCGAAGACCGTCCACCAGTTCAGCCACAGCATGGCCGCCACCAGCACCGTGACGACCGCCAATGCCGGCAGGTCGACGCGCTGTTCGCGTTGCCAGATTGGCTGCCACAGGAAGAACAGGCCGAGGTGGGTCACCATCAGCGCACTGGCGAGTCGGGTCTCGATGCCGCTGTCGAGTGCGGTGTGCAAGACCAGCAGCATCGAGGCCAGCAGCCAGTGCTCGTGGCGCCGGTCCAGAATGGGGTGGCGGCGCGTTTCGCTCACCGGCTCGTTGGCGTCGTTGAGCGGGCGCGATGCGATGCTGGCGGCTTGCCGGGGCGGCTGGCTCAAAAGGCTCTCCGTGGGCGCCGTCACCGGCGCGCGTCAACGGTGCCGCGGCGGCGAGTGGGCAATGGCCCGTGCTGCGGGCGTGGTCATGCTAGCGGTTATAGTACAGCCCGGTAAATCACAGCCGTGCGCGCGGGCCTTGATGAGTTTGAATCCGATGCTGGTGGTGGCTCGTTTCACGCTGCTCGAGGCGGCGCGTACCCGTCTGCCGTGGACTGCGCTGGCGATGATCGTGAGCGGTCTGGTGATGGCCGAATGCGCCGCTGGCCTGGCCCTGACCGACTCGCATTCCTACCGCCTCGAGATTTATGCCGCCTTCACGCGTCTTGCGCTGGTCGCCTGCACGGCGCTGTTCGTTGCGAGCAGCGTGATACGCGAGCTCGCCGAGCGCGCCATTGACTTGACCCTGTCGCGGCCTTTATCGCGCAGCGCCTGGCTGCTCGGCCGCCTGGCGGGTTATGTCGTCGCGCTTTTTATCCTCGCCATGGCGGCGACGCTGCCGTTGGCTTTCGGCAGCACGTCGTTAGCGGCCCTCGCCTGGGGTTTGTCGTTTGCTGCCGAACTGGCTCTGGTTGCGGCGGCGAGCTTGTGTTGTGCGGTGGCACTGTCGCAGTTGACCTCGGCGGTGCTCGCGGTGCTGGGGTTTTATGCGCTGTCGCGGGTGATGGACGCCATCGTGCTCATGAGCCACGGCCCGGCGGTCACTCCCGGCGCCTGGTCGAGTAGCGTCATCGCCCATCTGGTCGAGGGCATCGCACTGCTGTTGCCGACCTTGGGCGATTACACCCGCAGCAGTTGGCTCATCGATGCTGCAAGTGGCTGGGCGGCCTTGCCGGCGATTGCTGCACAAACCGCTATCTATGCGCTGCTGCTGGTGGCGGTGGCCTTGTTCGATTTTACGCGGCGCGAGATTTAAACGATGGGCGGCGCACGCAGCACAACACCGCCGTGGCCGCAGTTGGCGCTGGTGGCGGTGACGCTCGCCGCACAGATTGGCTGGGCGAGCAGCCGCCGCGCGCCGCAGATTGAAGTCACGCCGCTGGCGCCCCCGCCGTCGGCGGCGGCGGTGCGTGTGCTGTCGCTCGACCAACCAGCGCTGGCCGCGCGGCTCATGATGTTGTGGCTGCAGGCCTATGACTACCAGCCCGGCGTGAGCCTGCCGTTTCGCAGCCTCGATTACATACTCATCGAAGCGTGGCTCGCGCGCATGCTGGAGCTAGACCCCGGCTTTCAATATCCGCTGCTGGCGGCCGCGCGGCTGTATGGGGATGTCGATGACGCGCCACGGCAACGGCGTATGCTGGCCTTTGTTGCGCGCCATTTTGCCGACGACCCGGCGCGGCGCTGGCCGTGGATGGCGCATGGCGTAACCATCGCCAAACATCGCCTGCACGATTTGCCGTTGGCGCTGGAGCTCGCCGAGGCGCTGGCACGCGTTGATCCGCAGGCCGCCATACCTTCCTGGGCGCGACAGATGCGTATCTTCGTACTCGAAGATATGGGGGAACTCGAAACGGCCAAGGTGCTGCTCGGTGGTCTGTTGGCGAGCGGGCAGATTTCAGATAGTCACGAGCGTCATTTTTTGAGCGAGCGGCTGGCGGACATTGAGCGCCGCGCTCGCCAGACACCCGCCGCGCAGCCCTGAGGGCGGCGACGAATTTGCCGCAAGTGGACGAGATCTCGTCAACGAAGTGTCGAGATCTCGTCATTTTTATTGCCGGCCGCCTTGCGCATATCGACGCCGTCACGATGAATCAGTGTCTTAAGTTTCCTGGCACGGCCTGTGCTTTCGATAGTGCATAAGAATTTCGCCGAGGAGCGAAGCAATGCCCAATATCCGTCGCCAGCAAGGTTTCACTCTGGTCGAAATGGCCATCGTGCTGGTCATCATCGGCCTGCTGCTCGGCGGCATCCTCAAGGGCCAGGAACTCATCACCAGCGCCCGTGTGCGCAACATTGCCGATCAGAACAGCGGCGTGCAGGCCGCCTACTACGGCTTTATTGATCGTTATCGGCAGGTGCCGGGCGATTGGGGCAAAGACAGCGCCAAGAATTCCATTCCAGGGGTCACAACCGGCGGCAACTCGAACGGCCGTCTGGATGGTGGCACTTCACCCTGGGTTGAGGCGCTGGCGCTGTGGGAACAGTTGTCGAAGTCGGGCTTCATCCAGGGCAGCTACATCGGCGGCTCCGCTAAACCCAACCAGGACGACGTCAACCTCGCGCCGCGCAACGCCTTCAACGGTTTTCTGATGCTGTTCAGTTCTGATGACTACGAGGACGGCACCAGCAACTCGCCCAGCGAAAAACTCAATCTGGTGCTCGGTGCGGGCATCCCGGTCAACGTCATTGCTGAACTTGATCGCAAGATAGACGACGGTCTGCCCGAGAGCGGTGTGGTGCGGCAGGCGGTCACCACCGGCGGTACCTTTGACGAAATTTCGAACTCGAAAGCCGATTGTGTGGATGCACAGACGCCCGCCATCTGGGACATCGCCAAGAACGAGCAGAACTGCAACGCCGTCTATCTTTATTAAGAGTGCCGCCCGATGACGGCCGCCGCCGCGCCGGCGCTGGCATTTTGCGCTGTCGGCAAATCCTTCGGCGCGCGGCAGATCCTTGCCGATGTCAGTTTTGAGGTCGCAGCCGGTGAGGCTGTCGGCCTGGTCGGCGTCAACGGCGCCGGCAAAACCACTTTGCTGCGTGCGCTGCTGTCACTCTCAAGCCCTGACGAGGGTCACATCGAAATATTTGGCACCCCGGCTACCGAGCCCGACGCGCGTCGCGACCTGTGTTATCTCGCCGAACGTTTTCAGCCGCCGGCATTCGCCACGGGTCTCGAATTGCTGCGTTATCTGTTGGCCTTGCATGGGGTCGTGCTCGACCCGGTCCAGGCCCACCTCGAGGCGCGTGGGCTCGACCTCGAACCCGCTGCCCTCGCGCGCCCGGCGCGTCATTATTCAAAAGGCATGGCGCAGAAACTCGGCCTTATCGCCTGCATCCTCGCGCGCCGTTCCTTATGGGTGCTGGACGAACCCATGAGCGGCCTCGACCCGCGTGCCCGCGCCCTGTTCAAACGCTGCCTCGCCGCGCAGAAAGCGCTGGGTGTGACTTTGTTCTTCAGCACCCATCTGCTCGCCGACGTCGAGGCGCTGTGCGATCGCATCGTGGTGCTGGATGGGGGGCGGGTGGTGTTCGCCGGCACCCCGCGAGCGCTGCTTGAACAGCAGGGCGCGGCCACCCTCGAAGAGGCCTTTTTGGCGGTGAGCGGCGCGCCCGCGTAAAGCTCGGCGGCGGGCCGGCCGCTAACGGAGGATCCGGCGCGTGCTGCGCCGTGGTCCAAGGCGCACAGGATTCTCCATGGTAGACATTCACCCCGAACACGCCCGCTCGGTACTCGAGTCGCTCGCCATCGGCGTGGTGCTGGTCGACCGTCACCAGCACGTCAATTGGGTCAACGAATACACTTCGACCTTGCTCAAGCGGCCGGCTGCAAAATTGCTGGGCCGCGCCATCGCCGAACTCGACCTGCCTTACGCACCGCCCGAGGCCAGCAACGAGCCGATAGAAGTGCGCATCGACGGCACCATGCTCGGCATCACCCAACGATATGAGCATGCCGGTGGCACCGGCGCCGTGTTGTTGCTGCTCGACCGCGGCCATGCGCTGGTCTGGTTCTTGAGTACCCTGGCCGGTGGTGTTCCAGGCTCGGTGGCCGCCAGCGGCGTGCTGGCCCTCGCCGCTATTCAGCATCGCCTCGACAGTGAGATCTCGCGCAGCCGCCGTTATCAGAACGAACTGACCTGCATTACCGTGCATTGCACGGGTAATGACGCCGCCGCCCGCATCACAGGGGTGGCGCGACTGTTGAAAGAACAACTGCGCTGGGTCGACCTGCTCGGCCAGTGGAGTGACGACACCCTGCTGGTGGTATTACCCGAGACCGCACTCGATGCGGCCGAGGGACTGCGCGCCAAACTTGCCGCCCTGCTGGAGGCGCCGGGGGACGGCGCGATTGCCTGCGGTGTCACCGCCTGGCACAAAGGCGACAACGCGGAACGTATGGTCAGCCGCGCGATGGCATCGGCACCGCCCGACTCACGCCGCCGGCAGGCTGGTATCCACTATCTCGAAATCGTGAGTGATGGCGACGGTCTGTCTTAACATGATGGTCGCTGAGCAGTATTTCTCGGCCGATAGATTGACCGCCCGCTCGACCGCCGCCACCTTCAAACCCGCGCCGCTGACTTTGAAATGAATGTGGATACGGGTGAAGACTTTTGGCACCTCGTCCGCGCGTTCGGCCGCGAGTTCGACCTCGCAGCCACTTATCGGCTGGCGCCCCTTCTTGAGAATATCGACGACATCAAAAGCGGTGCAGGAACCGAGACCGGTCAGCACTAATTCCATTGGGCGTGGTCCCAAGTTTCGGCCGCCGGCCTCAGGGGGACCATCGACGACCAGTGCGTGACCACTGCCAGTCACGCCCACGAACATCGCGCCATCGACCCATTTAATCGTCGAATTCATGATCAGAAAACCTCGGTGCTCTGTGCCGATGCGCGGCGCGGGTAGTGTGATAAAAGCCCGGTATGGCAACGGCGGGATGGCTTTTAAGCCTAATAAATGAGTATCTTAAGTTCACAACATTTAGAATCACACTCTCTGGACGATATTTGTTTACAAGTCGTTCCGATCATTGTCTGCGGACCTTTAGTCAGCGGGGTATTCCATGAGCGTCGTGCAACCTGTCAAGGGTAAAGCCGACGAATTGATTCTGCGCTTCCTCGAGCATTGCCACAGACGGCAGTTCCCGGCGAAGAGCACCATCATTCGTCAAGGCGATCCGTCCCACGATTTGTTCTACATCGTGCGCGGTTCCGTGACCGTCATGCTTGAAGACGAGGAAGGTCGCGAGCTGGTGCTGGCGTATCTCAATGCCGGCGATTTCTTCGGCGAAATCGGTCTGTTCAACGAACACGTCAATCGCAGCGCGTTGGTGCGCGCCAAGAACGCCTGCGAAATCGCTCAGATCAGCTACGAACGGCTGAAGAGCATGTCGACCCTGTTCCCCGATCTGTTATTCGCCATCTCATCGCAGCTCGCCACCCGACTGCGCAAGATGAATCGCAAGATAGGCGACCTGGCGTTTATGGATGTGTCCGGCCGTGTCGCGCGCTCCTTGCTCGATTTGTGCAAGGAACCGGATGCCATGACCCACCCCGACGGCATGCAGATTCGTGTGACCCGTCAGGAGCTCGGGCGGATTGTCGGTTGCTCGCGCGAGATGGTCGGGCGGGTCTTGAAGAACCTCGAAGAGCAGCACCTGATCAGCGTCAGCGGCAAGACCATCGTGGTGTTCGGCGTGCGCTGAGCGCGCGCCTTCATCTGACAGCAGCCTGTTTGCGGTAGGCCGCGCGCCATGCCCCGTGCGCGGCTTGGGTTGCACGCCGCGTGGCGCCTATGATGGCGCTTTATGCATGAGAGGGTGGTCGGGTGCCTGAATTTTCCAGCGTTGATGTCGCTGACGGCATCTGGCTCGTCACCATCCGTCGCCCCGAGCGCATGAATGCGCTGCACCCGCCTGCCAATTTTGAACTCGCCGAGATTTTTGAACAGTTCGCCGCCGACCCCGAAGCGCGTGTGGCGATCCTGACCGGCGCAGGCGAACGCGCATTCTGCGCCGGCAACGATCTGCGTTATCTCGCCGAAGGCCATGCGCGCCGCGTTCCGGAACTCGGTTTCGCCGGGCTCACTGCCAATTACCATCGCAGCAAACCTGTCATCGCCGCCGTCAACGGCCTCGCCATGGGCGGTGGCTTTGAGATTGCGCTCGCCTGTGACCTCATCATCGCCGCCGAACACGCCTATTTCGGCCTGCCCGAAGCACGCGTCGGCCTCGCCGCCACCGCCGGCGGTCTGCACCGCCTGCCACGCCAGATTGGCTTAAAACCCGCGCT
>CAMCBY010000024.1 GCA_945873015.1 Klebsiella pneumoniae | reverse complement strand
GAACTCGACGGCGTGCGCCTGCTGTCGCCCCACACCCTGCACTACTGCACGCAGAACTTCACCGGCGACAGGCCCAACGCCCTGTTCGACTACGCCGCCGACACCCGCGGCTGGGCACCATGGCCGGCCAATATCGGCATGGGTTTCTTCGTGCGCGGCGAAGGGGTGTTGCCCGGCCCGATGAGCAACTTCTCGAGCCCGCGCAGTTTCTGCGGCTGGGGCGCGGGCTCGTCGTGTTTCTGGGTCGACCCTGAGCTCGACCTGAGCTTCGCCTTCCTTTCGACCGGCCTCATGGAGGAGACCTACCACATCGAGCGGCTACAACGACTCGCCGATCTGGTGGTGACCTCACTCATCGATTAAAAGATGACGCGGCAGGTCCTGCGTGCTGCAGCGCGGCAAGTTCGAGACTGCGTGCGGCGGTCCGGCAAACGTGAAAAAATCAGCCGCCAGGATGTAAAGAACTCGAAAGGGGAATGTCGTCGCAGGGCACTTTACCGGGTAGACTACATGGGTTTATTTTCGCCCTTTCTCGATTCCAGGGGAGACATCGTGGATTTCAGATACAACGACAAGAGTCGCCAGCTTCTCGAGCAGGTGCGCGCCTTCATGAAGGAGCACATCTACCCGATTGAAGAAGACATTTACAACTTCAACCACGATCCGAAAAACCTGTGGGTAGTCCCGCCGCAGATCGAAGAGCTGAAGAAGATTGCCAAGGATCAGGGGCTGTGGAACCTGTTCCTGCCGCATGAATACCACGAGTACAGCCCGGGCCTGACCAATCTCGAATACGCGCCGCTGGCCGAAGAAATGGGCCGCGTGCATTGGGCCTCGGAAATCTTCAA
The DNA here is from genome assembly GCA_945873015.1 of Klebsiella pneumoniae. Lineage (GTDB taxonomy): Bacteria > Pseudomonadota > Gammaproteobacteria > JADJYF01. The sequence continues at coordinate 17,660 of CAMCBY010000024.1, read as the reverse complement.
TTGCAGCGCGCCGGACACCGGCAACATGGAAGTGCTCGCGCGTTACGGCACCCCCGAGCACAAAAAGCAGTGGCTTGAACCGCTGCTGGCCGGCGAAATCCGCTCCTCCTATTTGATGACCGAGCCGCAGGTCGCGTCGTCTGACGCCACCAACGTCGAGACTTCCATCAAGCGTGATGGTGACGAATACGTCATCAACGGCCGCAAGTGGTGGAGCTCCTGCGTTTTCGACCCGCGCAACAAGATTTACATCCTGATGGGCAAGACCGACCCGGGTGCCGCACGCCATGTGCAGCAGTCGATGGTGCTGGTGCCCGCCGGCACACCGGGTTTTGAGATCGTGCGCTCGCTGCGCGTGCTCAACGACAACCATTCGCCGCACGGTCACGGCGAAGTGCGCATGACCAACATGCGTGTGCCGGTTTCCAACCTGCTGCTCGGCGAAGGCCGCGGCTTCGAAATCGCCCAGGGCCGTTTAGGGCCGGGCCGTATCCATCACTGCATGCGCCTCATCGGCTGCGCCCAGCGCGCACTCGATCTCATGTGTGCACGGGTCGAAAGCCGCGTGGCTTTCGGCAAGAAGTTGTCGGAACAGTCGAGCATTCGGCAGGACATCGCGAAGTCGCGATGTGAGGTCGAACAGGCCCGTCTGTTGACGCTGTGGGCGGCCGACAGGCTCGACCGCGAAGGCAACAAGGTGGCCAAGGATGCCATCGCGATGATAAAAATCATCGTGCCGCAGATGTGCCAGACCATCGCCGATCGGGCGATGCAGGCGCATGGTGGCATGGGTGTGTGCCAGGACACGGTACTTCCCGAGATATTTGCTTACGCACGTTCCGTGCGTCTGGCCGATGGACCGGATGAAGTACACATGTCGCAGCTCGGCAAACTGACCATACAGCAGACGCTGGCGGGTTGAACGCAGACCGCGTTACTGGGTTTGAGGGCCTGAATACAATGGGGACAGAGGGGTCGATTTACGATACTTTCCGTCCCCTTCCGACATCGTCATTCGGGGACTGCGGCGGGGCTGCAGAATGAATGACGGGGCGGATCAGTTCAGGCCAGCGGGCCAAGTGCCAGTCTCTGCATAATTAGATAATCATTAGTATCGGGAGAGTATTAATCCATGAGGTTCCGTCTCGCAAAATGGGTCATGGTCCACCGCTTCGGTGTCGGTGTGGCCTTCCTGCTCGTCACCCTGGCCTTCATGGCTGGATTCCCGCGGATTGAAATCCGTACCATCTTTAACGACCTGTTACCGGTCAACGACCCGTTCGTGAAGGTGTTCTTCGCGCACAAGAACTTCGGTAATCCCTTGACCATGTCGATCATGATCAAGAACAAGAATGGCGACATCTACAACGCCGAGACGCTGGGCAAGGTCTATCAGATCACCCGCGATATCGACTTGTCGCCGAGCATCGATCACGATCAAATCATCTCGATTGCGACCGAGAAAATGCGTTACGCCGAGGCGACCCGCGACGGTATCGACACCAAGCCGCTGATGGACGCCCATGCGCCCAAGACGCAGGAAGAAATCGACGAGTTTCGCCGCCGTGTGAATATCTCGCCGAACGCGCAGACCTTCTACATCTCCGGTGACAGTTCAGCGACCCTCATCAACGCCGCTTTCCTCGACACCATCGAATACGGCAAGTCCTTCGACTTCGTGCAGAAGCTGGTGGAAGACGCGCGCGACGCCAACCATGAAGTGCATCTGGTCGGACAACCCGCCTTGACGGGCTGGGTGTACCGCCTGCAGCACCAGACCTACTACATCTTCGCGGCCACCATCGGCGTGTTGATTGTGCTGCTGACGCTGTACATGGGGAACATCGCTGGTGTGGTCATGCCTATCGTCAGCGCTGGCGTGGCCGGCATCTGGGGCTTTGGCACCATCGGCTGGTTCGGTCGGCCGATTGAACCCTTGCTCATGATTGTGCCCCTGCTGCTGGTAGCGCGCTCGTTCTCGCACTGCGTGCAGTACACCGAGCGTTATTACGAGATCCTGCACCATGTGAAGGATCGTGTGCTGGCGGCCGAAATCACCATGGGCATCATGATGGCGCCCTCGATTCTCGGTATCTTCACCGACGTGTTTGGCATCGTCTTCATCGCGATTGCGCCGATCACGACGATGATCAACCACTCGATCTTCTGCGGCTTCTGGGCGTTCTGGATCATACCGACGGGCGTGTTCCTGGCCTCGATCCTGCTGTCCTACCTGCCGGTACCGAACAACATCGAGAAAATCGTCGGCACCCAAGGTAAGGAAGCTGGCTTCCATGCGGCCCAGCAGGCACTGCTGCGCGGCATCGCCCACATCACCTACGGCAACACGGCCCGCGTCACCGCCGTGGTGGTGATCCTGCTCGGTATCGGTTCCATCTACCTCACCGCGCAGATCAAGGTCGGCAACCCGGTGGAAGGCAGCAACGTGATGTGGGATTACTCGGAGTTCAACACCGGTACCCGCGCCATCAACTCGCACTTCCCTGGCACCAACACGCTTGAACTCGTGCTCGAAGCGAAGTCGCGTAAGAACGACCACCGCATCGTCAACACGCCGGAAGTGGTGAAGGTAGCGACCGAACTGCAGCGTATCCTCGAGGCAGATCCGCTTCTGCCGCCGCGTGCGACGCTGTCCTTCAGCGACTACATGCGCGACATCAATCGCCTGTTCGCTGGTGGTAATCCGAAGTGGATGCCGCTCGACCACAGTCAGGAAGCAGTCGGTGCCGCCGGCTTCGCTGCTCTGATGGGTTCGAATGCCATCAACTTCAGCCACGTCGCCGACTTCGAATTCCAGAATTCGACGGTCTCGTTGTGGTTCAAGGATAACAAGCAGGAAACCGTCGATTCGGCGCTCGCTTCTGCCAGAAAGGCAGTCGAAATCGTCGGTGTTGACCATCCGGAGTTTACAGTTCGACTCGCCACCGGCGTGATCGCGCTGCAGCAGGCCATGAATAACGTCGTCAGTGCCTACCACTGGCTGATTCTGGGCTGCGTGAACCTGGGTGTGTTCTTCCTCGCCTGGTACGCCTACCGTTCGATGGTGGCAGCCTTCCTGCTGCTGATTCCGGTCAACCTGTCGAACTTCATGCTGATGGCGGCCATGCACGTCCTCGGCATCGGTCTCGACATCAACGCCGTTATCGTGGCGGTGATGGGTGTCGGCGTCGGTATCGACTACGGCATCTACCTGTTGTCGCGTATCTGCGAAGAGTATGTGGCGCAGGAAAATGATCTGAAGAAGGCAATCTTCGCCTCGCTGACCACCACCGGTCAGGCCATCATGTTCACCGCGACCATCATGCTGCTCGGCATCCTGCCGTGGTACTTCCTGTCGGATCTGAAGTTCATGGCCGACATGGGTCTGCTGCTGGTGGCCATCATGTTGATCAACATGGTGCTGTCGCTGGTAGTGCTGCCGCTGCTGGTGTGGTTCGTCAACCCGAACTTCATGCGCCGCACCGACCTCATGGTGGGTGAGAACGTCGACTTGTCGCAGTTCATGGACAAGGTTGACTCAGCCGTCATCTAAGTTGATACGAGTCGCCGCGGCAGCCAGCCGCGGCGGCCCTCCCGTAGATAATGTTGACCCCATGCCCACCGGGCATGGGGTCTCTCCTCCCCCCCCGCCTCGATTCTCCCGTGCCCGCAACTCCGTTGTGGCGTTGCCCACATCTTCATTCGATACGTCATAACTTGTTTCGATGTCACTGTGCAGCGGTGAATTCTGCGCAGCCGCGATGCTAAGATGCGGCCATCATCGAGGTCGCAGGGAATGGCGCTTCATTGGTTGAAGACCGACGCGGCAACAGGGGCAGCGCATGGGATTGCTGGACGAACTCAAGAAACGCGCAGCGGAAAAAGAAGCGCAACGCAGCGCCAACATCGAGGATGATGCACGCGCTGACGAGATTCGTGCGGTGGCGCTGCCTGCCCTGTTCCGAATTCACGCCAATCTTGCCGAACTCGTGAAACAACTGCGTATCCTCGATGAGGAGACGCCGGTCAGCCTCAAGATCCCCGGCTTCGGCGAGGTCAGCGGCTTTCAACAACGCGATTATTCAGTCAGTGCCGAAGGCACACCGCCCCACAGTGTGACCCTGCGCTGCGCTCTGCGGCTGGTCAAAGTGCGGCCGCTGGAAATGACCACCGCCGGCACCTCGCCCACCACCTGGGTTGACCGACTGCGTCGTCAGGACCTGCCAGTCAAAGTGGTGCGCATCACCGATATACGCGGTCCGAATCAAAAAGCACTGGTCACCATCGAGGGGCCGGTGCCGGTCACGTTGCAGTTCAGCATCGACATTGAACACGCCGCGCTGCAACTGGTCACCCGCAATTACGATGAACTGGTCGAACGCCGCCAGTTCTTCAACCCTGCCGACGTCACCGAACACTGGTGCGAAGAACTGCTGAAGTATGTGACGCGCGCGCCCAACTCGTTTCTGCGCCATGAAGTCTCGACCGACGTGCGCGAGCAGTTAAGGCGTCGGCTGGAGTGGGAAAAGCACAAAAAACAGAGCGTCGAAGAAACCACCGAGAATCGCCTCGCGACCAGCGGCAAACTCAAGAACCTGTTCAAACGCCCGCCGCAACTCAAGCTCGAATGGCGCGGCTTGAGCTGGGATCTCGCCACCCACGTCGGCCCGTTTACGCTCGGCCGCGTCAGCGATTGTGATCTGCGTATGCGCCGTGAGCGCGTGTCACGTTTCCATGCCCGCATCGAGTTCAAGGACGGTGAATATCATCTGGTCGATGACAGCACCAACGGCACCTACGTGCGCTTCATTGATGGGCGTCAGGCCAAGGTCCATAGGTCATCCCTGCTGTTGCACGGCAGCGGCGCCATCGCCCTCGGCGACGAAGCGGCCGAAGACGATGAGGACCTCATTCACTTCGTGTTTTAACGTGCAGCGCGCTCAGATCACGCCCGCCTCGCGCAGTCTCGCCAATTCGGCCGCGTCATAACCGAGCGCGCCATAAATGCTTTCGTTGTGCTGCCCGAGACTCGGCGCCGGCTCGCGTACTGCAGTCGGCGTGCGGGAGAATTTCGCTGCCGGTCCGGTCAGTGGAATCTCGCGGCCATCGGCCAGACGCATGGTCTGCAACATGTCACGCGCCGCCACATGCGGGTGAGCAGAGGCCTCGGCAAAAGTATTCACGCGTGTCACCGCGAGCCCGATGTCGGTCAGTTTGGCAACCACTTCGTCGGTGCTGAACTGACGACACCAGGTCGCCATCAGGGCATCCAGTTCATCCCGCCGCTCGACGCGCTCGACGTTACGCAAGTGCGCCAGTTCATCGCAGCCCATGAGACCACACAGGCTGCGCCAATGACTGTCGAGCAGCACGCCGCCATAGATACGCCCATCGGCGCATTCGTAGACATTGACAGGCGCCGCCAATGAAAACTGATTACCGTAGCGCTTGAGCGGAATGCCAATGGCGCCGGCGGTAAGATTGCCATTGCTCTGGAACATGAGACCGTCAATCAATGCGACATCGACGTGCTGGCCTTCGCCGGTACGATGACGATGCGCAAGGGCAGCCATCGCGCCCAGCGCGCCGTGCATCCCCGCCAGGTCGTCGCCGAGAAAGGTCGGCGCTTTGGTCGGCCCACCTTGCGGGTCGCCGTTCAATGAGGTCCAGCCGCAAAAATTCTGGGCTATCGGGTCGTAGGCCGGGCGTTCCGAGAGCGGGCCAAACTGACCAAAGCCACTCACCGAGACGTAGATGATGTCGGGCTTGACCGCCGCCACGTCGGCATAACCGACACCCCAGCTTGCGAGTGTGCCGGGCTTAAAATTCTCAATCACAATGTCGGCGCTCTCGCACAGCTTCAAAAATATCGCGCGCCCCTCGGGCACACGCAGATCAAGCGACACATTCTGCTTGTTTCGATTGACGGTTTCGTGTGCCAGGGTCAGTTTGGAATCCGGCAGAAAAGGCGGCAATACGCGCGCCACTTCGCCTTGCGGGAGTTCAACTTTGATCACCGTTGCGCCAAAATCCGCGAGCAGACAGGCCGCCATGGGTCCGGCCCAGGTGGTGGTCGCCTCGACCACCTTGATGCCATGCATGGGCCCGCGCACATCATTGCGGGCGTTCGCGTAGAAAGCAGTCTTATCCATTATTTCCCCCCCAGGCATGGCCATATTGTTGGTATGTGAGGTTCGATTGTACTGATCCCACGCCGGCCTGCGGAGTCGCATTGTTCTCCCCGCCTGCACTCAAGCCGTGGTTTGCCTGTGCCGCTATGACCTTGCGGATTATTCCGTGCAACCGGTCGAAATCGCGCTCATGTCACTCATCATCGGCATCGTCCTCGTCCTCGGCTGTGTGGCCGGTGGTTTCGTGTTGTCCCACGGCGAACTCGCCGCGCTGTGGCAGCCCTATGAATTGCTGGTCATCGGTGGTGCCGCGCTGGGCGCCTTTGTGATCGCCAACCCCGGCAAGGTGGTCAAGCAGACCTTTGGCTCGATCCCCAAACTGCTGAAGGGCTCGAAGTACAAAAAAGAGTTCTACATGGACACCCTCGCGCTGCTCTACGACCTGCTGGTCAAAGCACGCAAACAAGGCATGATGGCGCTGGAAGGCGATGTCGACAAACCAGAGTCGTCGGAGATCTTCGGCAAGTATCCCAACCTGCTCGGCGACCACCACCTGATTGAATTTATTACGGACTACCTGCGCCTGCTGGCCGCGGGCAGTATCACCAGTCCCTATGAACTCGACGCCCTCATCGACGTCGAGCTCGAAACCCATCACCAGGAAGGGCACAAGTCGGCGGCCGCGCTGACCCGCGTGTCCGATGGTCTGCCGGGTTTCGGCATCGTCGCGGCGGTGCTCGGTATCGTTATCACCATGGGCGCTATCGGTGGCCCGCCGGCCGAACTCGGTCATCACGTCTCAGCGGCGCTGGTCGGCACCTTCCTCGGCATTCTGCTCGCCTATGGATTCGTCGGCCCGATGGCCACCGCCCTCGAACACCAGGCCGCCGATGAAGCGGCGTTGTTTCTCGCCATCAAAAACACCCTGGTTGCTTCGGCCCAGGGTTATGCACCGCAGATTGCCGTCGAGTTTGGACGCAAGGCCATCGGCGGTGTCGACCGGCCGTCCTTCATGGAACTCGAGACGCGCGTGAAGGGCAAGTAAGGGCGGAGCGAAGAGCATGGCTGCGAATCAGGGCGCCGCCCCGATCATCATCAAGAAGATCAAGAAGGGTGGCCACGGTCACCACGGCGGTGCGTGGAAAGTTGCGTTCGCCGACTTCGTGACCGCGATGATGGCGTTCTTCATGTTGATGTGGTTGATGTCTTCCACCACGGTCGAAGAACGCGCCGCGATTTCCTCCTATTTCAACGACCCGCTGGCGACCACCGGACTGTCTGGTAATGGTGCCGGCAATCCGGCCTTGAGCGGCGGTGATGGCATCCTGGCCGGGCGAGGTGAGAGTCCCTTCACCTCGCAATCGGACAACAAAGAAAACACCACCATGAGCGGTCCGGCCGACGAAGAAGACGCCGACCGACTCGACCGCGCACGCATGATCAAGATGATGGACGAGTTGAAGTCGGTGGTCGATGCAGGCAAAGGCCTGAAGGACTTCGCCGACCAGGTGCTGTTCGACATCACGCCCGAAGGTCTGCGCATTCAGATAGTGGATAAAGAAAACCGCGCCATGTTCGCGCAGGGCAGCGCGCGTCTGCAGAGCTACACCGCCGACATCCTGCACGAAATCGTCAAGGTCATCAGCGAAGCGCCAAACCGGGTGTCAATCTCCGGCCATACCGACGCCACGCCCTATTCCTTCGATGGTGAGTACGGCAACTGGGAATTGTCCGCCGACCGCGCCAACGCTGCGCGACGCGAACTCTTGAATGGTGGCCTGCCGGAAGACAAAGTCGGACGCGTGGTCGGTCTCGGCTCCTCGGATCTGCTGGACCCGAGCCAACCGCAGGCGCCCATCAATCGCCGCATCAGCATCGTGGTATTGCGTGGCGATTTCGGTAAGGCAGTCGGTATGGATGGCGCCGAGGGCGACGCCGACGCCCCCGCTGCCGATGGCGATAGCGCAGCACCGCCGGTTGAAGCACCGGTTGAGGCAAAAGATGCGAGTGACGAACAAGCGGCGGCATCACCCGACGCCGAAAGCGCCGCCGAGCCAGCGCCCGCCGCAGAAAAACCGACCGGCATCGCGCCGTCAGCAACCGCTGCCGCAGCCGACGCGGTAGCCGACGCGGTAGCCGCCGCGGCAGCACTCGCGGCCCCTAGAGCGGCCGTCGCCAAACCAGCCGCACCCAAAGCCAAAGCGGCGAAACCCACCGCAAGCAAAACCAGCAAACCAGCCAAGGCCGTCAAGACCAGCCACTAGTCAGGCGCTCTGCAGGTGCGATTTCAATCGCACATTAAATGGCGCGCCATCACCTGCAGGCAATGGCAAATGTGCGAATGAATTCGCACCTACAACAGAGATCGTCAGCGTAATGGCCGCCCCGTAGGTGCGATTTCAATCGCACATTCATGGCGCGGCAATCCGCGCCGGCAATGGTCGCTGTGCGAACGTATCGCTCCTACGGCAGAAACGGAAACACCCACGGCGTCAGGGTAATAGTGGTGGCCGCCACCACCAGGTTGAGCGGTATGCCGAAACGCAGAAAATCCGCAAAACGATAACCACCCGGGCCGAAGACCATCATGTGGGTCTGATAGCCGAGCGGCGTGGCGAAGCCGCAGGACGCGGCGATGGTCATCGCGACTACGAACGGCAGGTGAGATACATGCAAGGTCGCGGCCGAGGCCAGCGCAATCGGGAACATCAGCACCGCCGCGGTGTTGTTGCTCAGCAATTCGGTCGCAAGCATGGTCGCGAGATAGACCGTCGCCAGCGCCAGCCACGGCGAAGACGCGCTGACGCCTGCCACCAGTTCGGCGGCCGTCGCTGCGAGCCCGGTGTTTTGCAGCGCGGTGCCGATGCCGATGGTCGCGGCAATCACGATCAAGACCGGCCAGTCGATGGTGCGGCGTGCGGATTCCGCCTTGCAACAACCGGTCATCAACATCGCAAACGATGCCACCAGGCCAGCGTGCAGCATGCTGTAGCCACGCGCCTCGAACCACGGGTGTTGTTCGAACACGGTGGCGGCCACCACCATCGCAATCAGAATACCGAGCGCCAGCGGCGCCTTGTCGCGCGACAATGGCGTGGAATCCTCGACGCCGCTGACCAGATAGAAATCCCGCGCATTGCGCTGCTGTTGCAGAAAGGCCGGACGCGCCTCCAGCAGCAGGGTGTCACCGGTTTCCAGCACCACGTCGCCGAGCTTTTGATATAGCCGCTCACCACCGCGCGCCACACCGATCACGACCGCGTTGTACTGGGTACGAAAACGCCCTTCGCGGATGCTCTTGCCGAGCAGTGGCGACTGATGCGAAATCACCGCCTCAATCAGCATGCGATGGGTACGTGGCCCATCGAGCTTGAATAGTTGATCAGTAGCCGGCACCAGACCACGCATCTTCTGCAGGTCGAGCACCGAATCAACCACCCCAACGAACACCAGGCGATCATTGGCCTGCAGACGGAAACTCGCGCCGACCGCCGCCATCACCTGGCCATCGCGGTCCACCTCGGCCAGATAAGTGCCGGGCAGATGGCGCAGACCGGCCTCCTCGATACTGCGGCCGGCTATCGGCCCGTCGCCGCTCACCAGCATCTCGACCGTATAGGCACGCGGGTCGCTGGCATCGCGTAACGGCGAGCCGCGATGCGGCAACAACCAGCGCGTCGCGAGCACGATATAGGCAAGCCCGGCCAGCGCGCAGGCCACGCCTATCGGTGTCAGGGTAAAAAACGACAGGCCACTGCTGACAGTGCCTTTTGCCACCGCGTCGCGCATGAGGCCGGCGACGATGACATTGGTGCTGGTACCGATCAGGGTGCACAGGCCACCGAGGATCGCGGCATAACTCAAGGGCAGCAATAATTGCGAGAGCGGGATCTGCAGGCGACGTCCCCAATCGGACACCGCCGGCAGCATGGCGGCCACCAATGGCGTGTTATTCATGAATGCTGAAATCGCCGCCACCGGCACCATCATGCGCAACTGTGCGGCGGCCACGCTGCGTGGTTTACCGAACCAACCTTCGGCGAGGGCCGACATCGCGCCGGTATCGCGTAAACCGGCCACCACTACGTACAGAATACCGACCGTCATCACACCTTCGTTGGCGAAACCGGCCAGCGCCTCGCGCGGCGTCAATACCCCACCCACCAGCAGTACCGTCAGACCCGCCAGCATCACCAGATCGGTCGCGAGTTGAGTCAGCGCCAACGAACCGAAGATCGCGATGATCACTGACAGGGTCAGCCAGGCCTGAATACTCAACATGGCAACGAGGATGCGCGAGCGGGCATGGGCACGCCTCCGAATGATGGCGGTGGGCGGTGGTTGGACGAGGCGCGGAGCCTACACGTTAGGCCCTGACTCGGCAAACACCCGCCAGCAACGCGCGCCGTTAGCCAGCGTAACCGCCCGCCCCCCTTGCGCCTTTTGAATTAGCCGATAGTCTGACGGGTAATCTCTACTTCCTGCGGCAGTGCCGCCCTCGTGCAAAAAAAGGCAGCCTCGATGATCTTTGGCCGTGTGAAATCGCTCGACGCCATCCTCGCCACCGCAGAAAAAAAATCCCTGCATCGCTCACTCGGGGCGTTTCAGTTGACCATGCTCGGCATCGGCGCAGTCATCGGCACCGGCATCTTTGTGCTGACCGCTGAAGCCGCGCAGAAAGCCGGCCCCGGCATGATGGCGAGTTTTGTGATTGCCGGTGTGGTGTGTGCGGTGGCGGCGCTGTGTTATGCCGAGATGGCGGCGATGGTGCCGGTGTCCGGCTCCGCCTACACCTACAGTTATGCGGTGATGGGCGAACTCATCGCCTGGATGGTGGGCTGGGCGCTGATCCTTGAATACGCGGTGGCGGCCGGCGCGGTGTCGGTGGGCTGGTCGGGTTATGTGGTCGGTCTGGTCGAAAACGCATTCGGTGTCGACATACCCGACCTGCTGGTGCGCGGCCCCTACGACGGTGGCCTGATCAATCTGCCGGCAATGGCAGTGGCCGGACTTGTGACCTGGCTGCTGGTGATAGGCACGCGCGAGAGCGCGGCGGTCAATGCGGTGCTGGTCGGCGTCAAGGTCACGGCACTGGCGCTGTTCATCGCGCTTGCGGTGCCGGTCATCCAGATGGAGAACTTCACGCCGTTCGCGCCACTCGGTTTCGGCGGTATTTCGGCCGCAGCCGCGTCGATCTTTTTTGCCTATGTGGGTTTTGACGCGGTCTCGACCGCCGCTGAAGAAACCGAGAATCCACAACGCAACATGCCTATTGGACTGATAGGGTCGCTCGGCATCTGCACGGTGTTCTATCTACTGGTCGCAGCTGGCGTCATCGGCAGTGTGGGCGCGCAACCGGTCGCTGGTGCCGGCGGCGAAATTTTATCGCCCGGCAGCATGGAGCTCGCCAAACAGTGCGCAGCGCTTGCCGATAACGCAGTGGTATGTTCCAAAGAAGCGCTGGCGTGGACCTTACGCACCATCGGCTGGCCGCAGGTCGGCAATCTCATCGGTCTCGCTGCCGGTCTCGCCCTGCCGTCGGTGATTCTCATGATGATGTTCGGTCAGACCCGCATCTTCTTCGTCATGAGCCGTGACGGCCTGCTGCCGCAGATGTTCTCAAAGATACATCCGCGCTTTCATACGCCGCATGTCATCACCATCCTGACCGGCATCTTCGTCGCGCTGTTCGCTGGTTTCTTTCCGGTCGGCAAACTGGCAGATGTGTCCAACAGCGGCACTTTGTTCGCGTTCGCGGCGGTCTCCATCGCAGTGCTGGTGCTGCGTCGCACCGACCCCGACCGTCATCGCCCGTTCCGCACACCCGCCATCAAGATCACCGCCCCGCTCGCCATCATCGGCTGCGTGTACCTGTTTTTCTCCTTGGGCTACGACACCCAGATGATGTTTGTGGTGTGGGGCGTGGTCGGTCTGTTCGTGTATTTTTTCTACAGCCGCTCACACAGCTTTGCTGGCCGCGGCATCATCGATGTGCATGAAGACGACGCCGATGCCCCACCGCAACCGGTGCCGCCCATGCCGGGCGCGCATACGCCGGGCGGCAAGGACGCGTAGTAAAGAATTCTTTCGGCCCCACACTCTTCCTTGTGGGTCAGACTTCAGTCTGACATTCAATGCAAGGCATTACCCAGTGGCGCGCCTGTGAATGTCAGACTGAAGTCTGACCCACAAGCGCGCATCTCATCAGCGTGTCACCGGTTTAAATTTGATGCGATGCGGTTTGTCGGCGTCATCACCAAAGCGGCGACGTCTATCGGCTTCGTAGTCGGCGTAGTTGCCCGGGAACCACTCAACGTGGGAATCACCCTCGAAGGCCATGATGTGGGTCGCAATACGATCGAGGAACCAGCGATCGTGGGAGATCACCACCGCGCAGCCGGGGAAACTCAGCAGCGCTTCTTCGAGGGCACGCAGGGTTTCAATGTCGAGATCGTTGGTTGGTTCGTCGAGCAGCAGCACGTTGCCGCCGGACAGCAAGGTCTTGGCCAGATGCACACGATTGCGCTCACCGCCCGATAACTGGCCGATGTGTTTCTGCTGATCGCCGCCCTTGAAGTTGAAACGCCCGCAGTAGGAACGTGACTGCACTTCATAATCTTCGATGCGCAGAATGTCCTGACCACCGGAGATCTCCTGCCACACGGTGTTTTTGTCGTTGAGTGTGTCGCGACTCTGATCGACATAAGCAAACTTGACCGTCTCGCCGACCCGTATCGTGCCACTATCGGGTTGTTCCTGGCCGGTCATCATCTTGAACAGCGTCGACTTACCCGCACCGTTGGCGCCGATGATACCGACGATGCCGCCGGGCGGCAGGCTGAAGCTGAAGTTCTCGAACAGCATGCGCTCACCAAACGACTTCTTGAGCTCCGTCGCTTCAATCACAACATCGCCCAGGCGCGGGCCCGGCGGGATATAGATTTCGTTGGTTTCGTTGCGGGACTGGAATTCCTTGGACTGCAATTCTTCGAAACGCGCAAGACGCGCGCGGCTCTTGGCCTGGCGACCCTTGGCGTTACTGCGCACCCATTCCAGTTCGGCGGAGATGGTCTTCTTGTGCGCGGCCTGCTCGCGTTCTTCCTGCTTGAGACGCACATCTTTCTGTTCCAGCCAGGAAGAATAATTGCCTTCCCACGGGATGCCGTGGCCGCGGTCAAGTTCCAGAATCCAGCCAGCGACGTTGTCGAGAAAATAACGATCGTGGGTGACCGCCACCACCGTGCCGGCATAACTTTCGAGATAACGCTCGAGCCACGCCACCGACTCGGCGTCGAGATGGTTGGTGGGCTCGTCGAGCAGCAGCATTTCAGGCTCGGACAACAACAAGCGGCACAAAGCGACGCGGCGACGCTCACCGCCCGAGAGTTTGGTGACGTCGGCATCCCACGGCGGTAAACGCAGCGCGTCACCGGCAATTTCGAGCTTGCGCTCGACTTCCCAGCCCCCTGCGGCATCAATCTTGTTCTGCAACTCGCCCTGCTCTTCGAGCAACGCATTCATTTCGTCGTCGCTCATCGGCTCGGCGAATTTCATGCTCACTTCGTTGAAGCGCTCGAGCAGTTTGATGGTGTCGCCGAGACCTTCCTCGACATTGCCACGCACGTTCTTGGCCGGATCGAGACTAGGCTCCTGCGGCAGATAACCAATCTTCAGGCCCTTGAGCGGGGTGGCCTCACCTTCGATTTCCTTATCGACGCCGGCCATGATGCGCAACAGGGTCGACTTGCCGGACCCGTTCAGGCCGAGCACACCGATTTTCGCGCCGGGGAAAAAGCTTAAGGAGATGTCGCGCAGGATGTGGCGCTTGGGCGGCACGACCTTGCCGACCCGATGCATCTGGAATACGTACTGTGCCATGGCGTGGGGACTATCCTGTGAGAATTGCAAACGAAACGGAGTGTGCGAATGAATTCGCACCTACATAAGATCAGCGCCCTGGGGGCTTTGCCGTAGGTGCGAATTCATTCGCACATTAATCAGCGCACACTGCGGTGCAGTCGCGCGCGGCGCCCATGATAAAGGCTTTCCCGCGCTTGTCATCCCTGCTGGCGGCGGGCCGGTCTGCACCGGCCCGCCGCGCTGTCGGACTTATTTCTTGGCGGTCCGGGCGGCCGCACCCTTGCGCGCCATGGCGCGGACATAGTGCATGAGGCCATCGATTTCCTTGTCGGTGAAATCGGTGAAACGCGGCATGCCGGTGCTCATCTTGGCGCCTGCCACCACCACCTGCTTGAAGGCGTCCCGCGACTGCGCAATCGGCGATTCACGCAGATCCGGCGCATAACCGCCCGACACCGCGCCACCGCCATGACACAGGAAACAGGATTGTGAGTAGACCTGTTTGCCATAGTCCGCCGTCTGCGCATCAATCTTGAAGTCCGGCAGGTCGACCGGCTGCGCGTGGGTCGGCGGCGGTGAAGCCGGTATCGGCATCTTGCCATCCAGCGCAAACGTCACCAGACGGCGCGGATGAACTTTGTACTTCCAGCCGTGCTGGGCGGCGAGCGAACCGGAGATCAGGCCCGCGCCGCCCCAGCCCACCAGCAGCGATACATATTGTTTGCCGTCGATGCTGTAGGTGACCGGCGGCGCGGAGATGCCGAGGCCGAGCGGCACCGACCACAGTTTGTCGCCGGTGGTGGCGTTGAACGCATTAAAAGTGCCGTCGGCAAACCCTTCAAACACCAGATTGCCCTTGGTGGTCATGGTGCCGGCGTTCCACTGCGGCGGTGCCGGCGCCTTCCACACCTGTTTCTGGGTGATCGGGTTCCAGGCCTGCAGATAGGCGGTACCTGCATCGGCCGGCGCATCCTCATCGCCAAACACCACACCGGTCTTGACGTAGAAACTCGGCGATTCCCATTTCGGCAGGTCGATGCCGGTGTCCTTGAAAGTGCCGGGTGTTTCGATGGTCGGGATGTAGACCAGGCCGGTGCCCGGGTTATAGGACATCGCGTGCCAACTATGCGCGCCGAAAGGACTCGGCCACACGGTTTCCTCGCCGTCCTCGTAACGCGCGCCCTGCACTTCCACCGGCCTGCCGGTCTTAAGGTCAATGCGCTCGGCCCACGTCACTTTGGCGATTTTTTCCGCCGACAACAGTTCGCCATTGGCGCGATTGATGACATAGAAAAAACCATTCTTGGGCGCATGCATCAGCGCCTTGACGGTCTGCCCACCGTATTTCAGATCGGCCAGCGTGATGTCCATGTTGGAGTTGTAATCCCAGGTCTCGCCAGGATTGGTCTGGTAGTGCCATTTGTATTCGCCGGTATCGGCATCGAGCGCAACGATAGAGCACAGGAACAGATTGTCGCCGCCGCCGGGGCTGCGGATCTTCTGATTCCACGGCGAACCGTTACCGGTGCCGAGATAAATGGTGTTGAAGTCCGGGTCGTAGGTGATGCCGTTCCAGGTGTTGCCGCCGCCGCCGAATTTCCACCATTCGCCGGTCCAGGTCTTGGCCGCCATTTCCATCGCCTTGTTCTCGAACCCGTCGGCCGGATTGCCGGGCACTATCCAGAAGCGCCATGCCTGTTTGCCGGTCTCAACGTCATAGGCGGTGACGTAACCGCGCGCCGAACCGTGTTCGGTGCCGCCGTTGCCAATGAGGACTTTATCTTTGAAAACTTTGGGCGCACCGGTGATGTAATAGGCACGGCGCGGGTCGATGGTCATGGTCTCCCACAGCATCTTGCCGCTCTTGGCGTCGAGCGCCACCAGGCGGCCGTCAATGGTCGAGATGATGAGTTTGCCCTTGTAATAGGCCGGGCCGCGATTCGAATCCCACATGATGCGCAGCCGGTCGCCGGCGTGTTCAATGGACTTCGGGTCGTACTCCCACAAGAGTTTGCCGGTCTTTGCATCAACCGCACGCGCGACGCTGAAGGAGCCAGTGAAATACAGCACCCCGTCGACCACCAGCGGCGTGGCGATCAATGACCGATCATTGGGCAGTTCCAACGACCATTCGAGGCCGAGACGTTTGACCGTCTCGGTATTGACCTGGTCGAGAGGACTGTAGCGTTGTTCGGAAAAATTGCGGCCATAGGCCGGCCAGTTGGCACCGTCGCCGTCGACCGCGAGCAGTTTGTCATCGACCACTGTAGTGTCAGCGTGCGCGCTGAGCGTGGCGGCCAGCAAGATCGCCCCCCATGCCTTGTGAGTCCAGGCCATTGCGTATCTCCCCTTAAGCTGTCTTGATGTCTTTTTTATCTGCGAACGCAGGCGCTGCAAGGATTGCAGCAGCGCGCCGCGAACCTAATATAAGGCGCTGTGTCGAGCCACAACCAGCGCCCTCGACATGCTACCCAGCCCGGTGCGACGGGCCATCACACTATCGATAGCGCCACAGGTCGGAGCATCGCCATGAACATCCGCACGGAACTGTATGAACTCGCGCAGCGCGCGGCCGAGGCGCTGCCCTTGCCAGCGCTCGCCAGCGCGCTCATCACCGACCCGCAACCCGCGCCCGACAGGAATACCGAGTTCGGCCTGTTGGCCTTGGCCGATGGCTGCGCCGGTTTGTATTACGCATGGCTCGGCGACAGTCAGGCCGACATGCCTGCGCGTTTTAAGCTCGATGAGTTACTCGGCCGCCCCGCACTGGAGCTCGCGCACTACGTGCTCGGTGACGATGACGGCACACGCTCACTCGGCATCGCTGCCATCAATGCCATCACTGAACATGTCTATCGCAAAGCGACGTTCGCTCCCGCCGCGGCCACTGACTCGTTTGGCGGTGTGGTGCTCGAAGCCGGCGATCGGCTCGGCATGATTGGCCATTTTCCACCGCTCGCGCGGCGCGCGCGGGAACTCGGCATCACCACCCGTATCGTTGAACGCAAGGCACACATGGTGACCGTTGCGCCAAACTTCGAGATCTCGCTCGACCCTGGCGTGCTGCGCGATTGCAATAAAATCATCTGCACCGGCGCGACGCTGCTGAACGACAGCTTCGATGCGATGCTCGAATACTGCGCGCACGCTGAACAGATAGCGTTGGTCGGGCCGACTGTGGGGTTTTTCCCCGATGCTGTGTTCGCGCGCGGCATCGATATCGTAGCCGGCACGCGGGTGCTGGACAGCGCGCAGGCACAGCGGTGCCTGACAAACAATCAGAAGCTCACCGAGTGCGCCGTGCGCACCGTGTTGCGCCGCACTGAATATCCAGGTTTCGACAAATTGCTGGCGCGCGCCGTGGCGCAAGGCACCGCCCCTCTGTAGATACTCTGTTCAGTTGCAAGCGTTGGCTTGATGGCAATCACTAAAAAGCTTGGTTGAGTCGAAGGGCGTGCCGAGTTGAAGGCACGCCCACAGCCCGGTCAGGTATTTACGCATGACGGCACACAACGCCTGGATTTTCTTTTTGCCGCGTCCAACCAACGCGTCATAAAAAGCATTGGCTCGAGCGTCATGGCGAACGGCTGACATCGCCGGCATATACATCGCCGCACGCAGATAGGCGTTGCCGGCTTTACTTAGACGTGCCGGACGATGGACGCTCGT